>CASEYC010000107.1 GCA_949292025.1 uncultured Bacteroides sp.
ACATCTACACGCAGGCTGTCAGCCACCAGCTGCAACTGGACCTGCAGAAGCACAACAGCCAATATCCCCCGATAGACGTGCATACCTACAAGAAGTGCCACGACCGCTTCCTGATTATCGACGGGACGGACGTCTATCACATCGGTGCCTCCCTGAAAGACCTCGGCAAAAAGATGTTCGCTTTCTCCAAACTGGAGATACCTGCTGCAAGCATCACGGCTCTGCTGCAAGACAGGATTGATGGGGCGGTGCAGTAAACTGGAATTTAGTTTAGGCGCGGATTACGCGGATTTCACGGATATATTATTTTATAGCCAATGGAATCCAACAAGTTTGAATAAAAAATAGCCGTGACTATTCCTTTGCATAATCAAACGATGTTTTGAGCGAAGCTAAATCCGCGTCATCCGCGTAATCCGCGCCAAAAACACCGATAAATTTTCATTTAGAAATACCGCGCAAGCCATAACCCAGTGTACACACATAGTTTATAGTGGAAATCCGGATGCCACACGTGTAGGGGCGGCCCTTGCGGTCGCCCTCATCCCAGGGCGGGGTTCAAAATGGAAATTGTATCCCTATTATACCAAGACAACGAGGCGAAGCAGGAAGTACAGTTGGAAGAAAAAATAGATTATCAAAACGGGAAGTTTTATTTGCGTGAACGAGAGAAAGCACTTACCTTTGCAGTGTGATTAAGCTTAACACACAAAACACACATTATTTATTAACTTTTAAAACATACAGATTATGCCAGTAATTTATGTACCCCAGCAAGCCAGCAAGGCTAACCAAGACGGAAAGAAGTTGTTTTACCCCCGCGTCCAACTGACGGGAAACGTGAACACGGACCAAGTGGCCCGCGAAATCGCCGAACTCTCCTCGCTCACCACGGGTGACGTGAAGAACGTGATAGACAACCTGGTGACAGTCGTCGCCCGACACCTCCGCTCCTCGGAAAGCGTGACGCTGAACGGCTTCGGCAGTTTCCGCTACACGATGAACCGCGTGGGCGAAGGCGTGGAGACCGCCGACGAAGTGTCGCCCTCGCAATCCAAGCTGATGGTGCGCTTCACCCCCGCCAGCAAGCGCAACACCAACGGCACCGTGGCCACACGGTCGCTCGTGACGGACGTGCGTTGCGTGCGCTTCGACCAAACGTCCACCGCTCCCGGCACGGACAGCGAGACGGGCGGATCCGACTCGGGCAATGACGGCACCTTCGGTTAAAAAATTGACATAGGAACAGGGTTCTCAGACACGGAAACATAGAAACATAGGAACATAAGCACATATTATTTTGTAAACACCTAAAAATATGTCCTCTTTGTTCCTATGTCTTAAGAAACAGGTCTACTCTGTTCCTATGCCTTAAAAGTATTCACTAAATTAAAACACACACAATGAACACAAACAAGAAAAATCTCTGGGACAAAATCCTGAAAGTACTCATTGCCGTGCTCTCGGCCATCGCGGGCGCACTGGGCGCCAACGCGATGGGGGTATAGGAACGAGAGCATCCTTACAGCTTCAGTTTCTTCAACCCCTTCGTGGCCGACTTGCCCGCCGCCTCCAAGATGCTGATGGGTTACCCTGCGCGTCAAATCCACCAGGGCAGCCTCGTGCAGGTTGATGTAAAGGCCGTCGTCGGTCTTCAGTTGCAGGAAATAGTTCTTTGACATATTGATCACCAGACGCTTGTCGGGATGACGCTCCTTCGTGGCGTGGATGAAAGAGGCATAGCCCAACGGCAGGTTCACACGGTTGCTGTTGTAGTCGTACCGGTCACCAGTTGCGCCCGTGTTGGAATAGGTTCGGCGGGCAGGCCGGGATAGAGGCGCAGCTTCAATTCCAGCAAGCGGTTTTTCTTCTCTTCTATATAATGTGGACGCTCCTTGATGACGGCATCCAGGCGGTCCAGCAAGGAATCTATTTCTGCCGCACCGGCCAGCATCGGCCACACGCACAGCATCAGACAATATAGAGGGAAAAAGTTTTTCTCCATGGCATAAAATTGGTTTTGCGGCCAAAGATAAGGATTTTTTCAGGAAAAGCTAAGATATAAGCACCAAAAAAGGAGGACCGCCTCCCGGCGCCCCTCCTCCACAGGTATATTTCAAAGAAAAGGTTTATTTGTTTGGTGTATCCCACTTTTTAGTGGCCGTACATGCAATGTTCATTGTCTGGTCGCCTGCCTGGATGCGGAAATCGCCCTTCTCCAGAATCCACTTGCCGTCATAGCCCACGAAGGCCAAGTCGGAAGCTTTCACCTTCAGCGTGACAGTCTTTGTCTCGCCCGGCTGGAGTTCCACCTTCTCGAAGGCGCGGAGACGACGGTTATCCGGCGTCAGGCTGGCCACGAGGTCGCTACTGAAGAGCAAAACACTCTCCTTGCCAGCCACTTTGCCCGTGTTCGTCACGTCAATGGAGAAAGTCAGGACATCGTCGGCGGTAAAGTTAGCCTTGTCCACCTTCAGGTTGCTGTACTTATACGACGTGTAGCTCAGACCAAAACCGAAGGCCCACTGAACAGCCACTTGGGCGTCATAGTTATAGGCACCCTCCATAGGCTTGCCAATATGTTCGCACGGCTTGTAGTCATACGTCACGAGCGAATTGATTTCCTTTGGATAGGTATAAGGCATCTTGCCACTGAAGTTGGCTTCGCCACTCATCAGTTTGGCCAGGGCATCGCCACCGTAGTTGCCCGGCAGCATGGTGTGGATGACCGCTTTGGCCAGCGGTTCGATGTCTGCCAGGATGCGCGGACGACCTTCGTTCAGCACGAGGATGATGGGCTTGCCCGTCTTGGCCAGGGCCTTGACGAGGTTGCGCTGGTTCTCGGACATATAGAGGTCGGTCAGGTTGCCCGGCGTCTCGCAGTAGGAGTTCTCGCCGATGCAGGCCACGATGATGTCCACACCTTGAGCGGCAGCCACGGCCTTCTCAATCTCGGGTGCGTTCTCTTCCCACCACAGGCCGCCTTGCTTGTAAGTGACACCGGCTTCGTAAACCACGTTGTCGGCACCATACTTGGCTGTCAGCGATTCGAGGATGGTGTTGTAGTCCTTGGCACATTCATCAGCTTTGTCGCCCTGCCAAGAGTATGACCAACCACCGTTGAGCGTACGCATGGAGTTGGCGTTGGGACCCGTCAACAGGATTTTCTTGCCGGGAGCCAGCGGCAGGATGTTGTCCGTGTTCTTCAGCAACACGATGGACTCAATGGCTGCCTGGAGTGCCTGGTCGGCAAACTCTTGTGAACCGAACTTGGGATAGTCCTTGAAATCGTTATAAGGCTTCTCGAAGAGGCCCAGACGGAGCTTCAGGCGCAACACACGGCGCACAGCATCGTCAATGCGACTCATGGGCACCTCGCCTTCCTCCACCAGTTCCTTCAGCAGGATGCAGAAGTCCCAGTTATAGGGATCCATGCTCATGTCAATACCGGCGTTGATGGCCAGCTTGATGGCTTCCTTCTTGGAGCCGGCAATGTGGTCGCGGCTGTAGAGGTTGACAATATCGGCCCAGTCGGTCACAATCATGCCGTCCCAGTTCAAGCCTTCCTTCAGCCAGCCGGTCAGCAACTCATAGTTGGCGTGGAAGGGCAGGCCGTTGTTCATGGCGGAGTTCACCATCAGCGACAAGGCACCAGCCTTGGCCATCTCCACATAAGGAGCGAAGTGTTTCTCGCGCATGTCTTGCTCGGTGATGGATGAAGGTGTGCGGTCCTTTCCGGAAACGGGCACGCCATAGCCCATGAAATGCTTCATGCAGGCAGCCACGTTGTAGGGACCTACGTGGTTGGGATCTTCGCCTTGGAAGCCGATGACAGCCTCGCGCCCCATCTCGGCATTCAGGTAAGCGTCCTCACCGTAATTCTCCCACATGCGGGGCCAACGCGGGTCACGACCCAGGTCAACCACCGGGGCGTAAGTCCAAGGAATACTTCCGGCACGGGTCTCATAAGCCGAAATGGCAGCGCCCGTACGGGTCAGTTCACGATTGAACGTGGCACCCATGTTGACACCTTGCGGGAAGAGCGTGCCGCCCTGCGTGTAGGTAGTGCCGTGGATTTGGTCCACGCCATAGATGTCGGGGATGCCGATTTCTTCCATGGACTTCTCCTGGATGCGCTTGATGATTTCCTGCCACTTCTCGGGCGTTTGTGCCACGCTGTTGGGCACGTTCAGGATGGAGCCGACCTTATACTTGGTGATGACGCTGTCCAACTTGGCCTCGTCCATCTGCCACCCTTTTTGAGCCTCAATGCCCTGGATGCGCATATACATCTGCACCATGACGTCCTGCGAAGGCACGCCGCCGGACAGGTCGAATTCCTTCTCGATGCCGTACTTCTTCAGCACTTTCTTCAGAGCCTTGACGTCAGGGTTCTTCATGTCGATGCCCTCGAAGGGGTTGACACGCTTCTGGATGACGTCGATGGTCAGTTCGCACATCTGTCCGATTTTCTCTTCCAAGGTCATTTTGCCAAGGATTTCCTCCACGCGCTGCTCGATTTTCTCGTCACGCGGAATGGCGGGTGCCACGGTCTGTGCCGTGGCAGACAGCAGAGTTCCTGCCGCCATGCAAGTCATTAAAAACTTCTTCATAAGGTATTATAACATTTGGTTGTTTTCACAGGGGCAAATATATCAAATTTACACGAAACTCCGGTTATTCCAAGAGTATAATTTGACAAAACAGGCATACAACTGAAACAAAACGTCACCTGTATGCCTGTTTTCTACATTTATCGCTTCAGCAATTTCAGCTCAACCTGCGGCTTCAGGATGTCACCAGCCTTCTCGGTAGAAGCAGCCACATCGGCCTTCAGCGTAGCCTTGATGTCGCGCGACGATGCGCCCACCAGGAACTTGTATTCGCCTTCAGCAACTACCCACGACGAAGTGGCCTCATCATAAGAAGCCAAGTCGCCCGCATTGACGTTCAGCACGACGTTCACCGTCTCGCCCGGTTTCAGTTCAGCCGTCTTGGCGAAAGCTTTCAGTTCCTTCTCAGGCTTGTTGGCCTTGGCGGCATCGGGAGCAGACACATAGAGCTGCACCACTTCCTTGCCGGGCACCTTGCCAGTGTTGGTCACGTCGATACGCACGGTGTACGAGCCGGTGGAAGCCTCGATGACGGGATTGGTATACTCAAATTTGGTGTAGCTCAAACCGTAGCCGAAGGGATAGGAAACCTGTTTGTTGAAGCTGTCGAAGTAGCGGTAGCCCACGTAGATGTCTTCCTCATAGTCGGTGAAGTCCACGTTGCGCACTTCGTTCTTCTTTTCTCCGCGGTTCTCAATGTCTGCAATGTTGGTGCTGGCCTTCATGTCCACAGGGAAGTTGACGGACGAAGCCGCGTCATCAAACTTCACAGGGAAAGTCATGGGCAGCTTGCCGCTGGGCGAAGCCTTGCCGCTCAGCACGTCGGCCACGCTGTTGCCGCCCTCTTGTCCGGCCTGCCAAGCGCAGAGGATGGCATCGGGCAGATTCTTCCAGGAAGCGGTCTCGATGACACCGCCGATGTTCAGCACCACTACAACCTTCTTTCCGGCAGCATGGAAAGCGCGGGTCACGTCTTGCAGCAGTTGTTTCTCTTCCTTGGTCAGGTTGAAGTCGGACAATTCGCGGTCATAGAATTCACCGGAAGTACGGCCGATAGTCACCAAAGCCACATCGTTCTTGGCAGCCTGCGCCTGGATAAGTTGTGCAGAGACAGCCATTTCGGCGGGCAACTTGTCGGGCATGAACATATCGGCAGGCGTGCGCGCTGCGGCGATGCGTTCTGTTTCCTCCTTCACATACTTCTCATAGACACCCATCAGCTCCTCGTCCACCGTATATCCGGCGTTCTTCAAGCCGTCCAGCAGGGAAACGACATAGGCATGGTTCACGTCGCCCGAGCCTGTGCCACCGGCAATGAAGTTATAGGACGTGCAGCCAAAGAGGGACACATTTTTCACTTCCTTGGCCAAAGGCAGGGCATTGCCTTGGTTCTTCAACAGCACCATGCCCTCGGTGGCCGACTGGCGCGTCACGGCAGCGTGAGCCTCAAGATCAGGCTTGTTGCTGAACTTATAGCCTTTGAAATGCGGACTTTGCAGAATCATCTCAAGGATGCGCTTCACGTTCAAATCCACCACCTTGACATCGAGGGCACCGGAGTTGACGCCTTCCACGATGGCTTGGTATTGCTTGTCCGTACCAGGTTGCAGCATATCGTTGCCGGCTTTCATCTGGGCCACGGCATCTTTGCCGCCAAACCAGTCAGTCATCACCATGCCGGCATAGCCCCACTCGTCGCGCAGCAGCGAGGTCAGCAGTTCGGGATTCTCAGAGGTATAGAGACCGTTCAAGTAGTTATAAGAAGACATTACCGTCCAAGGTTTGCCTTCCTTCACAGCGATTTCAAAACCTTTCAGGTAGATTTCGCGGAGAGCACGTTGCGACACGCGGGCATCCACCGACGTGCGGTTAGTCTCCTGATTGTTCACGGCGAAGTGCTTGATGCTGGTACCCACGCCGTTGCTCTGCACGCCACGCACGTATGCGGCGGCAATCTTTCCGCTGACCACGGGGTCTTCGGAATAATACTCGAAGTTGCGTCCGCACAACGGGTTGCGGTGAATGTTCAAAGCCGGTGCCAGCAACACGTCTGCGCCATACTCCAGCACCTCATTGCCGATGGCTTCGCCGACATTCTCCACCAGGTCCGTATTCCACGTCGAAGCGAGCAGGGTGCCGATGGGGAAGTGCGTGCAATAATACGTGGCGGTGTCACCCTCGCGCGTGGGGCTGATGCGCAATCCGGCAGGACCGTCGGCCAATACCACGGCAGGGATGCCCAGACGTTCGATGGGGTACGTGGTTCCTGCAGCACCCGGGACGATATTGCGCGTCTCGCCGATGACGGCACTGTCGCCGGAGAACCCGGCCATGCCCGTACCTACAATCAAGTGTGCTTTCTCTTCCAGTGTCATGGCACCAATAACGTCCTCAATGGGAGCTTGGCCCAACTGCGGTGCACTGGGACCGCAGGCGCAAAGCGTGGCGGCAAGAATGGCCGTCGAAAACAGTTGTTTCTTCATTTTTGGGTTGTTTATTAAGGTAAATGATAATTTAGAGTCATTAAATTCCTATTTACTTGAACAACAGCGGCGCGAACTCCGTCAGATAGATGCGCCAGTTGCGCCAGATGTGTCCGCCTTCGCTTTCGTAATAGGTGTACTTGTAGTTATGCTCGTCCAGCAGTTTGCGGTAGTCCACGTTGGCCTGGTAGAGGAAGTCGGTTTTGCCAATGCCAATCCAATAGAGCGCGGGCTTCTTGGCGAACTGTGTCTTCAGCTTCTGGTCGAAGTCATCATAGATGGGCGACTTCACGCTCTTGTCCGGCATGATGGCGGCAGAGAACAGGCCCACATAGTTGAACATATCGGGATACTGCTTGGAGATGTGCAGCGAGTGGTAGCCACCCATGGAGAGGCCGGCAATGGCACGGTTTTTCTTATTGGCCTTCGTGCGGTAGGTCTTGTCGATGAACTTCACGACGTCGGGGAAAGCAGTTTCAAAGGTGCCTTCCATCGTCTGCGGCAGGTTCATCGAAGGAGCCTTGAAGCCATATTGCGTCTCGCCCGGGGCAGCCTCCTGCGAAGCATTGCCGTTGGTCATCACCACAATCATCGGCTCGGCCTTGCCCTGCGCGATGAGGTTGTCCAGGATTTGCGACGTGCGGCCCAGGGCAATCCAAGCCTCCTCGTCGCCGCCCATGCCGTGCAGCAGGTAGAAGACGGGGTAACGCTTGCCGCTGGTCTCATAACCGGCAGGAGTGTAGACCGTCAGGCGACGTTCCATCTTCAGCGTGGGACTGTTGTACCAGATGCGCGACACGGTGCCGTGAGGCACATCGTTCACTTCATAAAGGTCAGCCCGTCCGCCACCGATGATGAAGACGTTGGTCACCGTGGCCACGTCACGAATCATATAGACATTGGCGGGATCCATCATCTTCAGGTCGTCCACGATGAAGGAATAGCTGTAGAGTTCGGGAGCCAGGGGTTCGGGCGTGGTGTATTCCCACACGCCGTCCTTGCCTTCTTTCAGGTCAGCGACGCCCGGAGCTTCCCACACGCCGTTGGGGGTCTGGATGGGAATGGGCGCCAGGAAGTCACCGGTGATTTGCACCTTGACAGCCTTTGGGGCTTTCAGACGGAAGGTCACGGTGTTGTCGTCATGTATCTCAGGGGATACCACAGGGGCGCTTCCCCACAAAGCTTGCTGTGCGTAGGTCATCACACCCACCAGCAACAATACGGATAAAAGAAGAATTTTTTTCATTGGTTATTGGGGTTTATTTGTTGTATGTCAAATGATTATTTATCGTTGTAGGGGCGGGGCTTGCCCCCGCCCTAAATAGGGGCGACCGCAAGGGTCGCCCCTACACGTTTAACATTGCGGGCAAAGCCCGCTAAATTCCTATTTATCTGAACAATTTCGGCGCGAACTCCGTCAGATACACACGCCAGTTGCGCCAGATGTGTCCGCCGTCGCTCTCGTAGTATTCATACTTGTAGCCGTTGTCATCCAGATATTTGCGGTAGTCCGTCACGCTTTGGTAGACGAAATCGGTCTTGCCGCAAGCGATGAAGTAGAGGGCAGGACGCTTGGCGAACTGCACCTTCAGCTTGCCCTCGTAATCGGCGTAGGCCGGGACATCGGGATTGCTCTTCGTGTTCGGCGCGCCGGAGAAGAGGCCCACATAGCCGAACATATCCGGATAGAGGCGCGAGATGTTGCCGGAATGGTAGCTGCCCATCGAGAGACCGGCAATGGCACGGTTCTGCTTGTTGGCCTTCGTGCGGAAATTCTTGTCAATGAACTTCACCACATCGGGGAAAGCACTCTCGAACGCGCCTTGGCTCACCTCCTTGGAATCCTCGGAAGCCATGCTGGGCACGATGAAGCCCTTGGACGATTCGCCCGGGGCGGCCTGCTGCCAGGCGTTGCCGTTGGTCATCACCACAATCATCGGCTCGGCCTTGCCCTGCGCGATGAGGTTGTCCAGGATTTGCGACGTGCGGCCCAGAGCCATCCAAGCCTCCTCGTCGCCACCGGCGCCGTGCAGGAGGTAGAAAACGGGATAACGCTTGCCGCTGGTTTCATAACCGGCAGGAGTGTAGACCGTCACGCGGCGTTCCTTGCCCAGCGCGGGGCTGTCATACCACATACGGCGCACCGTGCCGTGGGGCACATCGTTCACCTTGTAGAGGTCTGCCCGTCCGCCGCCGATGATGAAGATATTGGTCACAGTAGCCACGTCGCGGTTGATGTAGACGTTGGCAGGGTCCAGCATCTTCAGGCCGTCCACGATGAACGAGTAGCTGTAGAGCTCGGGGCCGAGGGGTTCGGGCGTGGTGAACTCCCACACGCCGTCCTTGCCTTCCTTCAGGTCGGCGATGCCTGCCGCCTCCCACACGCCACGGGGCGTCTCGATGGGAATGGGGGGCAGGAAGTCGCCCGTCACCTGCACACGCACAGCTTTCGGCGCCTTCAGGCGGAAAGTGACGGTATTGTCGTCATGTATCTCGGGGGAGACAACGGGCGCCATCCCCCACAAAGCCTGTTGGGCGTAAGTCATCAGCCCCATCAGGCACAATACGGATAAAAGCAATATTCTTTTCATTGTCGTAGGTTATAAAATAAACGATTATTTTCCGAAGCACCGGCTGACAAACGGCAGGCACGTGAAGAGCGCCGTGTGCCAGTACTCATTGGTATGTCCGCCGTCGCGCACACGGAACTGCAAGGGGATGCCGGCGTTGCGCATGGCCTGGAAGAACTCGATGTTGCGGTCCAGCAGGAAATCATCGTCGCCACAGTCCACGAACCACTGCACGGTGCGGAGCGCGGCCTTGCGGGCATCGTCGGCCTCGAGCACATACTTGGTGCAACTATGGTCGCGCACGGACTGAGTCAGGATGCCCATCTTGTCCGTGGGGTCCTTCACGGGTGCAGCGCCTTCCTGGGGGATGTCCATCAGGGCACTCATGGCGTAAGCGGCGCAATAGAGGTCCGGATAACGCTGGGCATAGCTGGTCGTTCCGCCACCACCCATGGACAAGCCAGCGATGGCACGGTGTTGCTTGTCACCGATGACGCGGTAGGTCTTCTCAATGTAAGGCATGAATTCCTTATAAAAGAAGTCTTCGTAGGGCCAGCCTGGCATGTTGAAGTAACCGTTCCAATACTCCGTCGGAGGATTGCCACCGGCGTTGGGACTGACGATGATCATCTCGCACGCCTCGCCGGAATCCATCAGCTGGTCGGCCACCTCGTTCGCACGCTGGTCACGGAACCAACCTGTGTTGGTACCCGTCATGCCGTGCAGCAGGTAGAGGATGGGATACTTCCGGTCCGGCTGCGTCTCGTAGCTCTTGGGCAGGTAGATGCTATAGGCCCGCCAAGCCTTGAGGTTTTCACTGTAAATACTGTCCGTCACGACCTTGCTCATCGGTCCCCACAAAGCCTGGGCCTGGAGGGCGACGGAGCTCAAAACTATACAAAAGAGTAAGATAATCTTCTTCATGGTGCTACATGCTTTTCACTTTGTTTGCAAAGTAAGTGATTTTTGACTTAAATCAACCGGATTTATGTCAGTTTTTCTGCTAAGAAAACTAAATTGCCCATATCCCCGGACACACCCGGGGACACAGGCAAATCAGCAGAAGTTACCAACCGGGATTCTGTTCCATGTTGGGGTTCACATCCATCTCACGCAGCGGAATGGGCAACAGGTTGTGCTTGGCCTTGAAGCCGTAATCCGTGTTGCTGTACGGATAGCTCAGCGAATGACCGGTAATGGTGGCCAGGCCGTTTTCGTCATAAATGACCTGTCCAAAGTCCGGAGCATCTTTGTCCTCCACCTTCAACACTTGCCAAGAGAAAGACGGGATTTGCTTGCCCTGCTGGCCCAGCACAGCTTCGGCATCGCCCCAACGGACAAGATCTTGGAAGCGGCAGCTTTCCATGCAAAGCTCCAGACGCTTTTCCTTTTTCACATCATCCATCGTGACAGCAGACAGGGGAGCCAACTGGGCACGGTCGCGCACTTGGTTGACATAATCCAATGCCTTGGAAGCATCCACACCGCCTTGGATGTGAGCCTCGGCAGCCATCAACAGTACTTCGGCATAACGCATGATACGCAGATTGTTATACTGCAACATCTGCAAGCCGGGGTTGTCCATGATGCAGTCTTCCTTCAGCAAACGGGTCTTCCAGAAGAAATAGCCCTCGTTGCCCACCAACGGATTGCCGCCGATGTTGACCACACCGATGCTGTTCAACTGCTCATAAGTACGGATGGTCTGGTTCAGACGATAGCCATCCTCACCCTCCATCTCCACGAAGGCATCATACAAGCCGCCCTGCGGGTTCAACATGCCGTAGGAGCCGGTGGCAATGAAATTACCGGCTTCGCTTCCGGCGGTATAGCTCAGGATGGACGAACGCCAGCCGATGTTGATGAACAACTGCGAGAACTGGTTCCACGCCTGTTCGGCATTGTTCACACGATTAAGCTCGAAGATGGCCTCGCAGCAGTTGTTGGTGGAAGCGTGGCCCAACATGCCATAGTCGCTTGCCCGATAGAGGTCGTACTTGCCGGACTCGATGACTTCATCCAGGATGGCAGCCGCTTCCGCATACTTGCCCTGGAAGAGGTAAGCCTTGCCCAAGAAAGCCTTGGCAGCTTCCTGCGTGACATGAATGCCGCTTTCCTTGTCATTGACATTGGTCTTCGTGGCCAATGCCCCGGACTGGATGGCTGCATCAAACTCGTTTTCCACAAAAGCCCAAGTAGCTTCTGGAGTACTGTTGGACATGTGATATTCTTCCTTGGCCAACACATGGTCCACAATGGGAGCCGTGCCCCACAAGGATACCAAGTAAAAATGAGCCCATCCACGCGCCACGTGTGCTTCGGCCACGGCTTGGCGCATCACCGGGGTATCGCCCGCCACATAGTCAAGAATCAGGTTGGCTCTGTAAATCAAGGTATAAAGCTGAGTGTACAGGCTTTGGACCGTATAGCTTTCGATAGCGAAGTTGAACTCATTCAGCTTCTCTAAATCCACATTGTCGTTGCGCTGTCCGCCGCCTGCCCAGGCGTCATCAGACATACCGTTCAGCAACGTGTACCAATTCTGATGCACATCGCGCCATGAACCATACATGGCGGCCAGTGCAGACTGGACTTCCGCATCGGTCTTATAGTATTCTTCTGGAGTACCCAGACTGCCATGCTTGGCAATGTTCAAACGGTCCACACAACCGGTAACCAAGACTGCCACCAATGCCAGCAGCAAGGTTGATAAATATGTTTTTGTTTTCATCGCTTTTACTGTTTTAAGGGGATTAGAATTCGATGTTAAAGCCGAATACGACCTTCTTGGACGTCGGATAGCCGCCCATGTCTATACCCATACCGGTGATGGAGTTGGCCGAGGCCTCTGGATCGAAACCGGGATACTTGGTGAAGGTGAAGAAGTCGTCCAGCGAGCAATACACGCGCAGGTTGTTGATGAAGGCTTTCTTCAGCCATGACTTCGGCAAGGTGTAACCCAACTGGATTTGCTTGATTTTGAAGTAAGAGCCATCGAACACCACGGCATCAGACGTGATATAACGCTCCATGTAGTTGGCGCCGGCACGAGGTTTGGTACCGTCTGTGTTGGTTGACGTCCAGCGGTCATCGTAGTAGATTTCCTTCAAGTGGTTGGACTTGGTCTGGTCCGGACGGAACGAAGCGTTGTAAATCTGGTTGCCGGCCGTGCCCGAACCGAAGATGGTCAGGTCAAGACCCTTCCAAGCCGCATTCAATGTGATACCGAAGGTCACGTCGGGAATAGCGTCGCCGAGATAACACATGTCGCCGTCGCCGATGACGCCGTCACCGTCCAGATCCTTGAACGTCGGGTCGCCCGTGGCAGGGTCAATGCCATTGAACTTGTAGCCACGGAAGTAGTAGATGGGATAACCCTGTTCAAAATAGTTCAGCGTATAGGTGTGGTAAGCCGTTCCGGCCACGCGCTGCAACGACGGGTCGAGGTAAGTCACTTCATTCTTCAGTGTGGCCAAGTTGGCACGCACGCTATAACTGAAGTCCTTGATGTTGTCGCGCCAGCCCAGTTCAAACTCGAAACCCTTGTTTTCCACATTACCGGCGTTGATGGGCGAAACCGTGCCGCCTACCACCAGCGAAGGCGTCGTACCCGTAATCAGCAGGTCTTTCGTGGTCTTCTTGAACCAGTCCATGCTGAAGGTCAAACGGTCGCGCAGGAAGCGGGCATCGAAACCGAAGTTCAGCTGCTCGGAAGTCTCCCACTTCAAATCGTCGTTACCCATGGAGTTGGGGGCATAACCGTTCACAAAATTGAGATTGTTGTTGGTGAAAGGATACAAGCCGGAGGCTGTCATCAACACGCTGTACGGGTAGTTGCTCAGGGCGGCAAGGCTACCGTTCTGACCCCAGCTACCACGGATTTTCAAGCTGGTCACCGCGTTGCGGATAGGCTGGAAGAAGTTTTCCTCGGATACCGTCCAACCCGCAGATACGGCGGGGAAGTAACCCCAACGGTTGCTGGCGGGCAGCAGGGAGAGGTCGGCAGCATCGGCACGCAGCGAAGCCTGCACCATGTAACGGCCTTTGTAGTCGTAGCCGACACGACCGTAGTAAGACATTTTGGCCGTGCGGGTCTTGTCACCACCCACAGTCTTGGTGGCAGACGTGGCACCGTAGCTCAGGTAATAGAACAAAGGGTTGTTCTGCTGGACTGCGTCTGCACCGGCTGCTTGGAGCTGGCCGCTGACGTAGTCATACGTCTGTTCTTGGAAAGACATACCGATCATGGCCGAAACGGTGTGGGCATCGGCAAAGGTCTTCATGTAGTTGGCAAAGTTCTCCCACTGGTAGTAGATGGTAGTGGAGGACTGCCCCGTCAGGCTGTTAACATAGGGGTTATTCTGCACCGAGTTACCATAGAAAGGCAGGCTGACGCTGGATGAACGGGTACCACCCAAACGATAGCCGAAGCGCGAGGTGAACGTGAAACCGTCGAACGGCGTAATGTCCGCAAACATAGAACCGGTCACGTTGAAACCGCTGTTCTTCGTGATGTTGTTCTTCATCATGATGAGCGGGTTGTAGTTCTCGCCCTCGAAGAAAGCCGATACACCATAGTAATTGCCGTTTTCGTCTGTCATCAGGTTGCGGCCTTGGGCCAGCAGGGTCTGCATGTTGGCAGGCAGGTTGTCGGGACTATAGATGGGAGCCGTCAGGGGGTCCATCATCAGCACGGCGGACAAGGTGCTGCCGTAAGCGTTTTGGCCGGTGACGCGGCGCACGTTGTATTTCTCAATCTGGTTGGTCGTGCCCACCTTCAGCCAAGGCTTGATCTTGTAGTCGGCATTGATGCTGGCAGTCATGCGGCTGTAATGGTCGTTGTCGCCCACGATGATGCCGTTGTTGTCCAGATAAGTCAGCGAGAGATAATAGCTGCCACGGTCGCTGCCGCCGGCAAAGGAGAGATTATGCTTCTGCATCTTGCTGTTCTCGAAGATGGCATCCACCCAATCGGTGTCCGTCACGCCGTCCCAGTTGGCCTCAATGGTCTCCATCGGGATGATACCGGTTCCACCGGGAGCGGCTTCAGTCATGTACTGCACGTACTCCTTGGCATTCATCAGCTCAGGGATGCGGGCGATGGACTGCGAAGCGAACTGGAAGTCATACGCGATTTTAGTCTGTCCGGGACGTCCGCGCTTCGTGGTGATGAGGATGACACCGTTACCTGCCTCGGCACCATAGATGGCGGCCGATGCGGCGTCCTTCAGCACTTCCATGGACTCGATGTCGTTGGGGTCGATGCCGGAGATGTCGCTCAGGCGCACGCCATCCACCACATACAAGGGGTCGGAAGCCACATTGGACGAATAACCACGCACGCGGATGGTGGGCGATTCGCCCGGACCGCCGGAAGTGGAAATGAGCTGCACGCCTGCCGTCTTACCTTGCAGGGCCTGGGCGGCGGTGGTGATGGTACGGTTTTCCATGTCTTCGGCTTTCACCTGCGAGATGGCGCCCGTCACCGAGCTTTTCTTCTGCACACCGTAACCGATAACGACCAGTTCGTCCAGCGTCTCGGTGTCTTCACGCAAGGTCACATTCAGCGTTCCGGGCTTGGCCTTGTGCTCCTGCGCGAGATAGCCCACGTAGGAGAATATCAGCGTGGCGCCCGGCTCCACGTTGACGGAATAGTTGCCGTCGATGTCCGTGATGGCACCGTGACTGGTGCCTTTCACTTGCACACTTACGCCGATCATGGGCTCGCCCGTGTCGTCGATTACCTTACCTGTCACTTTCGCCGGTTCTTGCGCCAGGACGAAAGGAACGCACAACACTAAGAAAAGCACCGGCAATACCAGCCTTTTCAATCCTGTGTGTCTTTTGTCTTTCATTTGGAAGTTTGTTAATTAAATTAGTAAGTAAAGATAATTAAAGGTGATTTTCTGTCTTATGCCGGTCAGAAACCCCGCGTGGGAAACTGGCGCACGAAGTCCAGCAACTCCCGGTCGTGGTGGTTCTTCACCGTGCAGGTATTGTCGAACCACATCGTGGCGCCGCCGTCCGGGGTGAAGGCAGGCCATTCCGGCAGTCCCTCGGCATTGGGGTTGCCCGTGCGGGCGAAGTTGACCCATGCCGTGCTCATTTTCTTGGCCAGGGCCTGGGCATCGGCGCCGCCACCCGTCATCGAGGCATGGCGCAGGGCGTTGTCAAAGACGAAAGGTATCTCCATGCAGTGCGTGCTGCGCAGGATGCCGTCCATCACGGGCGACTCCCAGGCAAACATATACATATAGACGGGGGCACCGCCCTGGCTGGCCTTCAGGCTGGCTTGCTCCACGGCACCGGGACGGAAAGTGAAGTCCACGTCCATCAGGTCCTTGGGCTGATAACCGGGATAGACCTTGCCGAAAAGGCTGACAAACTCGTCCGTGCGGTCGCCATACTTCTGGCGCAACATCCCCACGGCCTGCTCCTGCCCGATGGTGCGGAAAGCGGGGACGTAGGTCGAGGCAGTGAACTCGTGGAGCGTGGTGCCTATCATCACGGGGATGTCCTTGCTCTGCGCGGGTGCCACGGGGTCGAAAGGCTGGGCGGGAAGCACGTTGCCGTCCACTGTGGGCGCCCAGCCAAAGATGAAGCAAGAGACGTCGCCCTCCTTCTCGGCCTGCTGGCGCACGTTGGCCACCGCCTTCTCGCCGGCAGCAAGCAATTCATCATAAGGTACACGCGCGAGGGAATCGATGCTGGCGGCATCCAGTCCCAACAGACGGACCGTCTCCTCGCCAATCCGGCGCGAGTATCGGGCATCCATCGTGCGGAGCATGGAACCGCTCTGCACGATGGCCTTGTGAAACAACCCATTTGCCGACGGGGTGGCCAGCAAGGTAGACACCTTGCCGCCTCCGCCGGACTGCCCGAAAATGGTGACATTGGCGGGGTCTCCGCCAAAAGCACCTATATTGTCATGTACCCATTGAAGTGCAACCACAAGGTCCATCAGGCCGACGTTGCCGGACTTGGCATACTTCGCGCCGAAGGACGAAAGGTCGAGGAAACCCAGGACATTGAGGCGATGGTTCAGCGTGACCACCACGACATCATGTTCCTTGGCCATATTGGTGCCGTCATACGAAGGCAACTCTTGCCCGCTGCCTGCCGCATAGCCTCCGCCGTGCAGCCAGACCATGACGGGACGCTTCTTACCGTCATCCACGCCGGGCGTCCAGACATTGACGCGCAGGCAGTCTTCATCGGGGAAACCATCGTCCCAGTTGAAGGAGAAGGCAGACTCATCGCTGTACCAGCCCATGCGCTTGGCTTGCGGACAAGTGGGGCCATAGGCGCGGCTGCTGCGGATACCCTCCCAGGCATCGGGAGCCGTGGGCGGCATGAAGCGTTCAGCCTTGGCGTAGGGGATTCCTTTATAAATATAAACGTCGTTCTCAATATAGCCGGCCACTTGCCCGGACGTGGTGTGCACCACGCCTTGCGCGTTGGTGGCAATGATGGGGGTGGGGACGGCAGGCGTGTTCTGCTTGCCCGATGCCCCGGCGGGGACGGAGGCCAGAAGGGCCAGCCCCAGGAAAGATACGGATAATGCTCGTTTCATTTGGAATGTTTTTTAGAGGTTTTCATTGGCCACAAAAGTACAGCAACCCTCTGGGAATGGCTCGCCGTTTTCGCCCGATATGCCTGTCGTTTTGTTCAAAACAGGTAGCCGTTTTGTTCAAAGAATGGCCTTTTTGTTCAAAATATGCCGAATAACAGCTTTTTTATCGGCTTTTTCGTTTAACTTTGCACCCGTAACCGAAGAACAGATCACATGAAAGACTTCCTTCTATGCCTTTGCCTGGCGGTATCGCTGCCCGTGCTTCTTGCCTCTTGCGCCCGTGCTTCCGGGAGCCAGGAAGCAAACGCCGGGAATATACAATATCCCCTCCTTGCCGACGAGCTGTCCAACCAGCAAGTCAACGCCTTTGCCGAAGACGCGCAAGGCCACATCTGGATAGGCACCTTCCGCGGGCTGAACAAATATGACGCCTACGAATACCAACAATATTACTGTACCGATGATTCGCTGGGTCCGCAGGACAACCAAATCAGGGCATTGCTGCGCGACTCGCGCGGACAGTTGTGGGTGTCCAGCGTCAACGGGCTGTCCGTCTACACCGACCAGGACACTTTCCGCCATATCCCCTCGGACTTGGTGAACAAACACGGCGTGCAACTGCTGGAGACACGCGACGGGCGCATCCTGCAGAACACCATCAACAGCCTGGGCGTCTACAACCCCGAAAGCGGACGGCTGGAATATGCCCTGCAGCGACTGGCGCAGCCGGGCATTTATGCCGCCACGTGCCACGTGGATGCCGACAACCGCCTCTGGGTGGCCGACCCGCTGTCCATCCGCCGCTATGACCCGGACGGCTTCCGCCTGACAGACTCCATTGCCGTGACGGGATTCCCCGACTTTCATTATTTCCATCCGGACGGGACCTTGTGGTTGTCCGGCAACCGCAGCCTGCAAGTATTCGACCTACGGACACAAACGTTCCTCCCCGTACCCGAAGGCATTGCCCGCCATCCGGTCCTGTCCCGCACCAACGTCACCCGCATCCATGCCTACGGCGAACACGGCCTGCTACTCAACACGGCCTATGACGGGCTGTTCTACTATGACAGCGAGACCGGCACCGTCAGCCACCAGGACGAGAAGGGTTTCCCCTTCGAAGCTCCCCACTTCGACATCAGCACCTTCTTCACCGACTCACGCGACAACCTGTGGATAGGCTCGACGGACCAAGGCTATGCCGTGGCCTACCGCTACAAGGAACGCTTCAACCGCGACAATTACCTGCGCGCCTCGCTGCAACGCAAATCGGTGGTATCCGTCGCTGCCGACGGCGACAACACCCTGTGGATGGCCACCCGGTCCGACGGCCTGTACGCCTACGACCTGGAACGGCAGAAGATGGATAGGCACGACATCCACGCCAACCAAGTGATAGTGGACCGCGAGGGCTACGTCTGGCTGACCACCGTGAACAACGAGGTGTGGAAATGTCGGCACATGCAAGGCCGGTTGGACGTCGTGGCCCGCCATGAGGTCTACCTGCCCATGTCCCTCGTGCAAGACAGCCGGGGCAATATCCTGGTGGGCACGGCCACGCCCTACGTCCACATTTTGCGCCCGGGCGAAGAGCATTTCACACAGGTGCAGGTATTCGCTGCCGGGTTCACCTTCATCCCCAGCCTGCTGCCGCTGGACGACGGCAAGGTGCTGGTGGCCGCCTTCGACCGCCCGCTCCGCCTGTTGGACCCCGCCACGGGCCGGGCAGAGCCGTTGCCCATTGCCGAAGGCGACAGCGAGCGTTGCATCCGCCGGTCGCTCTTCATCCCCACCGCCCTCTGCCGCAGCGCGCGGGGCGACATCTACATTGGCACCGTCAGCAACGGGTTGCTACGTTACACCCCTTCCACCCGCCGGCTGGAGCCGCTGGAAGGAACCGCCTGCACGGACATATCGAGCATCGAGGAAGACCGCGAGGGCAACCTTTGGATCGGCACCCAACATGGACTGAGCAAACTGGACGTGCAGACGGGCCGCTTTGCCAACTACTTCACGGATGACGGCATCGGGGGCAACCAGTTCTACGACCGCGCCTCGTGCCGCCTGCCCGACGGCACCCTGGCCTTGGGCGGGACGCACGGATTGACCTTCTTCGACCCCGTGGCCGCCACGCCCAAGCGCGATGTCCCCCTGCTGTTCGAGAACCTGAAGGTACACAACCGCCTGATGCGCCCGGACAATGCCGACGCCTGCATCGACCGCCACCTGTCCTATCGCCCGGACATCCACTTGGCACACGACCAGAACGGTTTCAGCATCTCCTTTGCCGCCTTGGACTACAACGAGTTCGAGCGCGTGCACTACTATTACCGCCTTGAGGGCTTCGACCACTATTGGATTGACGCGCGCCACAACCGCGAAGCCTACTACGCCAACCTGCCCAGCGGCACCTACACCTTCCGCGTGCGGGCCACCGGCAACGACCCCGGCTCCATCCAGGCCGAAAGCGCCATCCGCGTCATCGTGCGCCCCGCCCCGTGGGACACTTGGTGGGCGTGGCTGCTCTATCTGCTGGCTGCCGCCACGCTGGCCGGGCTTTTCATCCGGAACCTCAGACGCATCCGGGCCGAGAAAGCCGCCATCCGCCGTGCCGAACAGGAAAAAGAGCAGGAACAGCGCGTCAACCGGATGAACATGAGCTTCTTTGCCAACATCTCGCACGAGTTCCGCACGCCACTCACCATGATTGCCGGGCCTGTCCGCCAACTGTGCGACGCCCCCGACATCACGGGCGAGAACAAGAGCCTGCTGCTCATCGTCTGGCGCAGCGTGGAACGCATGTTGCGCTTGGTGAACCAGATGATGGACTTCAACAAGCTGGAAAACGATGCGCTGAAACTGAAGGTGCATCCGGCGGACATCATCGGAATCCTGCGCCGCATGACGGACGTGTTCCGCGTCAACGCGCAAGACAAGGGCATCAACCTGACGGCTACGGGGCTGGAAGACAGTTACACCCTTTGGCTGGACGAAGACAAGGCGGAGAAGATTTTCACCAACCTGATGGGCAACGCCCTGAAATTCACCCCCGCAGGCGGCAGCATCCGCGTGGCCTTCGATGTCGTGACGCGCGAAGAGGCCGCCCGGCTTTTCCCCTTGACGGCGGACGACCGCGACACGCAATGGGCCAAGGTCAGCGTCTCCAACACCGGACCGGGCATCCCGCCCGCCCAGCGCGAGAAAATCTTCGAACGCTATTACCAGGTGACCACACCCGACGGCACAGGCCAGTACAACCGCGGCACGGGCATCGGACTCTACTATGCCCGCAACCTTGTCCGCCTGCACCACGGCTACATCCTGAACACCGACCCCGACGAGGGCACCGGCACGCAGTTCATCTTCATCCTGCCTGTCAACGCCCTGTCCTATACCGACGAAGAGCGCACACCCGACCGCAGTGAACGCCAAGACGAGGCTTTCCCCCTGCCCGTCCCCGCCGCACAAGAGCCTGCGGAAGCCAAGGAAGAGGAACAAGACAACCGCCAAACCCTCCTGGTGGTGGACGACGACACCGAGGTGGCACACTACCTGCGTGCCCTGCTCGCCCCACACTATCGTGTCCTCTGCCGCTTCAGCGCGGACAGTGCCCTCCAGGCCATGCGCGAAGAATCGCCCGACCTGGTGCTGAGCGACATCGTCATGCCCGGCAAGGACGGCTACGACCTCTGCCGCGAAATCAAGGAAGACCTCCAGTTGTGCCACATCCCTGTCATCCTGCTGACGGCCAAAACTTCGGTGGACGAACAGGTGAAGGGACTGAACAGTGGCGCAGACGCCTACGTCACCAAGCCCTTCGACCCGGAATACCTGCAAGCCTTGGTGCGATCGCAACTGGACAACCGCGCCAAGGTGCGCAGCCTGCTGGGCCAGGCCACGCAGACCGACGCGCAGGCCAAAGACATGCTGCTGCCGCAGGATGCTGCTTTCATGACAGACCTCTATCAACTGATGGAAAACGAATTGTCCAACCCCGAACTGGACGTGGCGCGCATGACGGACGTGCTGAAGATGTCGCGCACCAAGTTCTACTACAAGGTGAAGGGCCTGACCGGGGAGAATCCCAGCACCTTCTTCAAGACCTACAAACTGAACCGTGCCGCCGAGCTCATTGCCGAGGGACGGCACACCATCGCCGAGATTGCGGACATGACAGGATTCAGCACGCCCTCGCGTTTCACCAAGAATTTCAAGAAGCAATTCGGTGTCGTGCCCAGCGAATACAAACGGAAAGGGACGGCGGGCACCTAAGGAAAGGGAACGGGCATAAAAAAACCGTTCCGACCCTCACGAGCCAGAACGGAACACAAGTCAATAATACATGAAAAAACGCTATTTAGAGAGAGTTCTATTGTTGGATTCTCAAATCCGGCTCAAAGATAGGCATTCCCTCCGAACCCTGCAAACTTTTTCCCAGAAAAAATGTATTTTAGGCATAAAATAATCCGGATAGGAGCAAAATTCGACCACTTAATCCCCCAAAACGGACTCCGGCCACCCGGATGCCGCAGATTTTTGAAGACGGATGTAGCGGATGCCGCGGATTTGTCGTACCTTTGCGGAAACGAATCCTAAAAAAGAAGCATCATGGAGACAACCCGACAGAACAAAATAGCCCGCCTGCTGCAAAAGGAGCTGGGCGACATCTTCCAGAAGCAGACCCAGTCCACGCACGGCGTGCTGGTGTCCGTCAGCGCCGTGCGCATCAGCCCCGACCTCAGCGTGGCACGCGGCTACCTCAGCATCTTCCCCCCCGAACGTGCCGAGGAAATCCTGAACAACATCAACGCCAATGTCAAGTCCGTACGCTACGAACTGGGCACCCGCGTACGCCACCAGCTGCGCATCATCCCCGAACTGAAGTTCTTCCTGGATGACTCGCTGGACTACCTGGAGCACATCGACGAGCTGCTGAAGAAGTGAAACTGGCCTACTACATCGCCCGCCGCTATCTCTTCGCACCCAAGAAACACCGTGCCGTCAACGTCATCTCTGCCCTATCTGCCTGTGGAGTGGCGCTGGCCACGGTGGCTTTGGTGTGCACCCTGTCCGTGTTCAACGGCTTCCAGGAGATGGTGGCGGGCTTCTTTACGGCCTTCGACCCGGAGCTGAAAATCACCGTGCGCCACGGCAAGACGTTCGACCCGGCCGACTCGTGCCTCCAGGCCGTGCGCCGCCTGCCCCAGGTGGCCGTGTGGAGCGAGACGCTGGAGGAGAATGCCCTGGTGCGCTACCGCGACCGCCAAGTGACAGCCACCGTGAAAGGCGTGGACGATGCGTGGCGGCAACTGGCATCCGTGGACAGCCTGCTATATGGCGCGGGCGAATTTCTCCTGCAAGATTCCGTGGCCTTCTACGCCGTGCCGGGCGTGGAGCTGATGTCGGAACTGGGATGCGGCATCGGCTTCGTCGACCCGCTGGAGCTCTATGCCCCCCGCCCCGGGGCGCGCATCAACGTGGCCAATCCCTACGCGGGCCTGCGCCACGGCTACCTGCACAGCAGCGGCCTCATCTTTATCGTCAACCAGCAGGAGTATGACGCACATTACATAATAACTTCCTTGGACTTCGCCCGCCGGCTTTTCGGCCACCCGGACCGGGTGTCGGCCGTCGAACTGCGCCTCGCGCCCGACGCGGACCCGGCACGCACGCAACGCCTCATCCGGGAACTCCTCGGCCCGGACTACCTCGTGCAGGACCGCTACGAGCAGCAGGCAGACGTGTTCCGCATCATGGAGAGCGAGAAACTCATCTCCTACCTTTTCCTGACTTTCATCCTGATTATGGCTTGTTTCAACGTCGTAGGCTCGCTTTCCATGCTGATGTTGGAGAAGCGCGACGACGTGCGCACGCTCCGCAACCTGGGGGCGGACACGCGGCTGGTGCGCCGCATTTTCCAGTGTGAAGGCGGGCTGATTGTGGTGTGCGGAGCCGCCGCGGGCATCCTCCTGGGCTGGCTGCTCTGCCTGGCACAACAGCAATTCGGACTCATCCGGCTGGGCAGCGCGGGCGAGTTTGTGACGGACGCCTTCCCCGTCAGCGTGCAGACGGGGGATATCGTGGTAGTGTTCGTAACGGTGACGTTGGTCGGCGGATTGTCAGTGTGGCAGGCAGTGAGGTATCTGGGCGGGCGGTTGCTATAGCCCCTCTTTTTTCCGTATCAGCGTCAGCCCGTCGCGCAGGGGCAATATCACTTTCTCCACGCGCGTGTCCCGCGCCACCAGGTCGTTGAAGGTCTGGATGCCCCGCGTCTGGAGGTCGGACGGGCGGGGTGCCGGGTCGAGCACGTGGCCGTCCCACAGGGTGTTGTCGGCAATGATGTAGCCTCCGGGACGGAGACACGACAACACCATCTCATAATACTCCACATACTTGCGCTTGTCCGCGTCGATGTAGGCCAGGTCGAAGGTCAAGCCCAGGCGGGGCACCTCCGTCAGCGCGTCGCCGATGCGGAAGTCGATGCGGTCCGCCCAAGGCGAATGCTCCAGCCACGGGCGGGTGAAGTCCTCCTGCTCATCGTTCACCTCGAAGGTGTATAACCTTGCGCCTTCCTCCAGCCCCTCGGCCAGGCAGAGGGCGGAGTAGCCGCTGTATGTGCCCAACTCCAGCACCAGGCGCGGACGAATCATCTGCACCAGCATTTTCAACAAACGGCCCTGGAGATGCCCCGACGCCATGCGCGGATAGAGCAGACGCAGGTGCGTGTCGCGGTAGAGGGCGTGCAGGTAGTCACTCTCAGGGTCGATGTGGGAAAGGATGTAATCGTCAAGCGTCATAGGTATCTGTTGCTGTTCGGCAGCGCATAGTCGTCGGCATACTTCAACACATCCTCCACGACATTGATTTCGAGGAAGGAAGTCTGCGTGCCCGCCTTGCCGCTGCTCAGGTAGCCCACCATGTCCGTGGGTTGCAGCTTGCCGTCGTTCAGCAGGCGGCGCAGGGCGGCGAAGTAATATTGCTGTCCGTTGGCCAGCTCGGGCATGTAGATGGCCTCCACGCCATAGGACAGGGCGAGGTGGCGCATCGTCTTCTCCTTGTAGCAAATGGCCAGGACGGGATACTTGCCGCGGAAGGCGGCCAGGTTGCGCGCGGTGCGGCCGCTGTAGCTGTCCGTGATGATGGCGCGGATGCGCAGCTTGATGGTGGCCTTGACGGCCTGCTTGGCCAGGAAGGCGGTGACGTCGTTGCTGTTCTCGTCCAAGGGGATGCGGATGTCATTGTCGGGCAACTTGTCCTGCTCGGCCTGGGCGGCAATCTTGGTCATGGTCTTGACAGCCTCCACGGGATACTTGCCGTAGGCGGTCTCGCCGCTCAACATCAGGGCGTCCGTGCGGTAGTAGATGGCGTTGGCAATGTCGGTCACCTCGGCGCGGGTGGGGCGCGGGTTGTTAATCATCGTGTGCAGCATCTGCGTGGCCACGATGACGGGCTTCTTGGCCAGGATGCACTTGCGGATGAGGATGCGCTGGATGCCCGGAATGCGCTCTTGCGGCACTTCAATGCCCAGGTCGCCGCGGGCAATCATCACGCCGTCGGCCACCTCCAGAATTTCATCGATGTTGTCCACGCCCTCCTGGTTCTCAATTTTGGCGATGATGCGGATGTCGCTGCCCTTCGCGTCGAGTATCTCCTTGATGTCCAGCACGTCTTGTTTGTTGCGCACGAAGGAGTGTGCAATGAAGTCGATGTCGCGGTCGATGGCATAGTCAATGTTGCGGCGGTCGCGCTCGGTCAGCGACGGCAGGTTGATGCGCACGCCGGGCACGTTGACGCTCTTGCGGCTGCCCAGGGTGGCCTCGTTCTGCACCTCGCAAAGCAGGGCATCGGCGGTCTTCTCCACCACAGCCAGCTCCAGGTCGCCATCGTCAATGAGGACATGACCGCCCACGCAGACATCGCGCACAAAGTCGGGATAGCTGACGGCGATGCACTCGCGGGTAGTCTCCCGCGCAGGGTCGCCCACGATTTGCACGCGGTCGCCCGCATGAAACTCGATGGGAGCGGCAGAAACGGTGGTGCGCACCTCAGGTCCCTTGGTATCCATCAGGATGGCAATGCGGTTGGAGACGGCACGCGTATTGTTGATGAGCTTGTCCAGCCCCTCGAAATCCAGGTGCGCGGTGTTGAGGCGGACGACGTTCATCCCCGCCTCGAACAGTTGGCGTATGAAATCCACCTCGCAACGCTTGTCGGAGATGGTGGCTACAATCTTGGTCTGTTTCAGTAACATAATCTTTTTACCTTGTTAATTTATCATTTAGCGGATGTGTTCAGCGGTACCGCCGTCCGCGGGCGGGCGTACCTGCGTCCGCGGGCGGGCGTGCCCCCGCTCATTCGGCGCCGAGCAGCCCCTCCAGGGCCAGGCGGTAGGAATCCGTCCCGAAGCCGCAGACAACGCCACGGCAAGCGGAGGCAATCATGGACACGTGGCGGAAAGCCTCGCGGGCGTGCACGTTGCTGATGTGCACCTCCACCACGGGGGCGGGCACGGCGCGGATGGCGTCCTGCAGGGCGATGGACGTGTGGGTATAGGCGCCCGCGTTGAGGATGATGCCGTCATAATCGAAGCCCACCCGGTGGATGCAGTCGATGAGCTCGCCCTCGATGTTGGACTGGAAATAATCTATCTGCACCTCGGGATGGCGGCGGCGCAGGGAGGCCAAGCAGTCGTCGAACGGCACGGCGCCATAGACGCCCGGCTCGCGGCGGCCCAGCAGATTGAGGTTGGGGCCGTTGATGATTTGAATCTTCTTCATATTATCCTGTTTTTGCACTATCTTTGCCGTGCAAAGGTACGGAAAAGATATGGAATCTGCATCAAAAAACGAGAATAAGGAGCAAAACGCACAGATTATCAAGGAATATGTGCAATGGCTGAAGCTGGAGAAATCGCTCTCGCCCAACACCGTGGACGCCTATCAACGCGACCTGCAGAAGCTGCTGGACTTCCTCCATGTGGAGGGCATCGACTTTCTGGACGTGCGGCTGGACGACCTGCAACGCTTCAGCGCGGGCCTGCACGACATCGGCATCCACCCCCGCTCGCAAGCGCGCATCCTGTCCGGCGTGAAGTCGTTCTACCACTTCCTGGTGCTGGCGGACCACCTGGAGGCCGACCCCGCCGAACTGCTGGAAGGCCCGAAAATCGGCCTCCACCTGCCCGAGGTACTGACCGTGGAGGAGATAGACCGCATCATCAACGCCGTGGACATGGACAAGCCCGAGGGACAGCGCAACCGCGCCATCATCGAGACGCTGTACAGTTGCGGCCTGCGCGTCAGCGAGCTGTGTGGCCTGCGCCTCAGCGACCTCTACTTCGACGAGCAGTTCATCCGCGTCGAAGGCAAGGGCGGCAAGCAGCGGCTGGTGCCCATCTCCGGCCGCGCCGTCAAGGAAATCAGCTACTGGCTCCTGGACCGCAGTCACGGCCGCATCAAGCCCGGCAACGAGGACTACATCTTCCTGGCCCGCTGGGGCAACCGCATCTCGCGCATCATGGTCTTCCACCTGGTCAAGGAGCTGGCGGATCGCGCCGGTATCACCAAGACCATCAGCCCCCACACCTTCCGCCACTCCTTCGCCACCCACCTGCTGGAGGGCGGGGCCAACCTGCGCGCCATCCAGGAGATGCTGGGCCACGAATCCATCGCCACCACCGAGATATATACCCACATCGACCGCCAGATGCTGCGCAGCGAAATCATATTGCATCATCCGAGGAATATCAAGTATGCGGAAGAGAAAAGAAAGAAGGGGTGAAGGAAGATACAAGAGCAAGAGACGAAAAACGGGCATAAAAAAACGGCCAAACGTCGCTTGTAACGTCTTGGCCGATTTTCTCGTACCCAGACCCGGTACAAGGCATAGAAATCATAGGAAAATAAAAGAATTTATTCCACTTATTATCAGCCATTTGTGAATTTCTTATTTTCTCCATTTTTGCCATATTTTGCCCATTTCCTGTTATTCAGTACACTTTTAGTACACTTTGAAATTCCATTTTCTTTTGTACCTTTGCAATATCGAAAAACAAAAGAAAATCAATTATTTAGTGTAATCACCCGGTTACGGTATCTAAATCGGGATAAAACCTCTAAACAATGGCAAAGTTAGAAAATAAAACGAAAGAAAACCCTAAATTGGAGCAAAACAGGCTGTCGGACGGCA
>CASEYC010000108.1 GCA_949292025.1 uncultured Bacteroides sp.
GGCCAGATGTTTGCCGCCGGCTTCCTTCTGATTCCACTTCGCAATGGACACCCTTGCCCTTGGCTATACACTTCCCGCTATCGGGCGTGTTACGGACTTGCACCGATTAGAGAATGTTCGTGCTGGGCGAACTAAAAAAATGCAGGGACAATCTCAGGGGCGTCCCTGCATTTTATCTTTCTTTTCCACACAGATATTGCCGAAGAAACGCTATCTTTGCACGATTTCAGCGAAATAAGTCTTATCATACTAAATAAAGAGTACAATATATGGAAAAGAATTTCAAACGTACCACGGTGACATCGGCCCTGCCCTACGCCAACGGGCCGGTGCACATCGGCCACCTGGCGGGGGTGTATGTGCCCGCCGACATCTATGTCCGCTACCTGCGCCTGAAGAAGCAGGAAGTCCTCTTCATCGGCGGAAGCGACGAGCACGGGGTGCCCATCACCATCCGCGCCAAGAAAGAAGGCTGCACGCCGCAGGACATTGTGGACCGCTATCACGAACTTATCAAGAAGTCGTTCGAGGAGTTCGGCATCTCGTTCGACGTGTACGGGCGCACCACATCGAAGGTACACCACCAGACGGCATCGGACTTCTTCCGCAAACTCTACGACAAGGGCGAGTTCATCGAGAAGACCTCCATGCAATATTATGACGAGGAGGCGAAGACTTTCCTGGCCGACCGCTACATCACGGGCGAATGTCCCCGTTGCCACGCCCAGGGAGCCTACGGCGACCAGTGCGAGAAGTGCGGCTCAACGCTCAGCCCCACGGAGTTGATTAATCCCAAGAGTGCCATCAGCGGCAGCGAACCCGTGATGAAGGAGACGACGCACTGGTACCTCCCCCTGGACAAGCACGAAGCCTGGCTGCGCCAATGGATTCTGGAGGACCACAAGGAGTGGCGCCCCAACGTCTATGGCCAGTGCAAGAGCTGGCTGGACATGGGCCTGCAACCCCGCGCCGTGAGCCGCGACCTCGACTGGGGCATCCCCGTGCCTGTGGAAGGAGCCGAGGGCAAAGTGCTGTATGTATGGTTCGATGCGCCCATCGGCTACATCAGCAACACCAAGGAACTGCTGCCCGATGACTGGGAAAAGTGGTGGAAAGACCCCGAGACGCGCCTCATCCACTTCATCGGCAAGGACAACATCGTTTTCCACTGCATCGTCTTCCCCGCCATGTTGAAGGCTGAAGGCTCGTACATCCTGCCGGACAACGTGCCTTCCAACGAATTCCTCAACCTGGAGGGCGACAAGATATCGACCTCACGCAACTGGGCCGTCTGGCTGCATGAGTACCTGCAGGACTTCCCCGGCAAACAGGATGTGCTGCGCTATGTGCTTACCGCCAATGCGCCCGAGACAAAGGACAACGACTTCACGTGGAAGGACTTCCAGGCACGCAACAACAACGAGCTGGTGGCCGTCTATGGCAACTTCGTCAACCGCGCCCTGCAACTGACCAAGAAGTACTTCGACGGCAAAGTGCCTGCGTGCGGCGAGCTAAATACCTACGATCAGGAGACTTTGCGAGAGTTTGCCGACGTCAAGGCGGAGGTGGAGAAACTGTTGGACATCTTCAAGTTCCGCGACGCGCAGAAGGAGGCCATGAACCTGGCACGCATCGGCAACAAATACCTGGCCGACACCGAGCCGTGGAAGCTGGCCAAGACGGACATGGGCCGCGTGGGCACCATCCTGAACATCGCCCTGCAACTCGTGGCCAACCTGGCCATCGCCTTCGAGCCGTTCCTGCCCTTCAGCAGCAAGAAGCTGCGCGAGATGCTGAACGTGGAGCACCTGGAGTGGGACAACCTGGGCCATACGGACCTCCTGCCCGCAGGACACCAGTTGGGCGAAGCCGTCCTGCTGTTCGAGAAGATAGACGACGCCACCATCCAGGCGCAGGTGGACAAGCTGCTGGCCACGAAGAAGGCCAACGAGGCCGCCAACTACAAGGCCAACCCCGTGAAGCCCGTCATCTCCTTCGAAGAATTTGAGAAGCTGGACATCCGCGTGGGCACCGTGCTGGAGTGCCAGGCAGTGCCCAAGATGAAGAAGCTGTTGCAGTTCAAGATAGCCGACGGCCTGGAGAACCGCACCATCGTGAGCGGCATCGCCCAGCACTACAAGCCCGAGGAGTTGGTGGGCAAACAAGTCTTGTTCATCGCCAACCTGGCTCCCCGCCAGTTCAAGAACGGCTTGGTGAGCGAGGGCATGATTCTCAGCGCCGAGGATTGGGACGGCTCGCTGGCCGTGACCACCACGTTGCGCGAGGTGAAGCCGGGAAGCGAGGTGAAATAAGTTAGATGAAGGACGGGAATGAAGAATGAAGAGCCATCTTCATTAAAGGAAAAGACCGCCCGCGGCCTGTTTTGGGGAGGCGTCAGCAACGGCGTGCAGCAGTTGCTGAACCTCCTTTTCGGCATCTTCCTGGCGAGGTTGCTGACGCCGGCGGACTACGGCATGGTGGGGATGCTCTCCATCTTCAGCCTCATCGCCTCAACGTTGCAGGAGAGCGGGTTCACCGCCGCGCTGGCCAACAAGAAAGATGCCTGTCACCGCGACTACAACGCCGTCTTCTGGTTCAGCACGCTGATGGGCGCGTCGCTCTACGTCATCCTCTTCCTGTGCGCGCCGCTGATAGCCGATTTCTACCATACGCCCGAACTGACGCCGTTGGCGCGGTACAGTTTCCTGGGCTTCCTCATATCGAGCACGGGCGTGGCCCATTACGCCGTCATCTTCCGCAACCTGAAGGTGAAGGAGAATGCCGTGGTGATGCTCGTCGCCCTGGCCGTGTCGGGCACGGTGGGCGTGTTGATGGCGTGGCAGGGGATGGCCTATTGGGGCATCGCGACGCAGAGCATCGTCTACGTCTGCTGCGTGACGGCCTTGCGTTGGCATTACTCCGGTTGGCGGCCGACGTGCCGTTGGGACTTCCGCCCGCTGCGGGGAATGCTGGCCTTCAGCTCGCGCCTGCTGGTGACGAACGTCTTCCAGCACATCAACTACAACCTGCTGAGCGTGGTGTTGGGCCGCTTCTACGCCGCCCGCGAGGTGGGTTTCTTCAACCAGAGCAACAAGTGGAACTATATGGGCTACTCCGTCATCCAAGGCATGGTGCAGGGCGTGGCGCAACCGGTGCTCCGCCAGGTGGACGACGACCGCGAACGGCAGGTGCGCGTCTTCCGCAAGATGCTGCGCTTCGTGGCCTTTGTCAGCTTCCCCTGCCTGCTGGGGTTGTCGCTGGTGGCGCCGGAACTGATAACCATCGCCATCACCGACAAGTGGGCACGCAGTGCGGGCCTGCTCCAGATGTTGTGCGTGGGCAGCGCGTTCATTCCCATCCAGAACCTGTATTCCAACTTGATTGTCAGCCGCGGGCGGAGCGACGTGTACATGTGGAACGTCATCGCCCAGGGCGTGGTGCAGGTGGCCGTCGCGCTGACGTGCTACCGGCTGGGGATGGAGCGGATGGTGATGTGCTACGTGGCGGTCAACATCGGGTGGACGTTCGTCTGGCACTGGATGGCGTGGCGCGAAATTCGCCTCCGCCTGTGGGACGCGCTGCGCGACACGGTGCCCTTCCTGCTGATTGCCGCAGGGACGATGGGGCTGACAGGCTTCGCCGTGCCGCACGCGACGGAGAATATCTATGTGTCGTTCATAGCTAAGATTACGATGGCTGTCGCGCTCTATGTGGGGCTGATGGTGGTGTGCCGCGTGCAGACCTTCCGCGAGGCGTGGGCCTATTTCAAGAAGAAAAACCATCCGATGGAATGATGAAAAGAATAAACATGATTTCTGCTCCAAAACGAGATACCTATCTCGACCTCGCCGAGATACCTATCTCTACCCTGTCGAGATACCTATCTCAAGGCCGGGTAGATACCTATCTCGGTGAGGTCGAGATAGGTATCTCAATAAGCTGTTGTATATCATATAGTTGCCGAATAGGCTGGGCGTAAGGGGGAGGAAAAGAGCATGGTAAGGATTTCTGTCATAATGTGTACCTACAACGGCGCGGCCTATCTGGGCGAACAGCTCGACTCGCTGCGGACGCAGACGCTGCCCCCGTATGAACTGGTGGTGCAGGACGATGGCTCCACGGACGGGACAATGGACTTGCTGCGCGGCTACCAACGACGGCATCCCGGCCTCCGCATCCGCCTCTTTGCCAATCCCGAACGGATGGGGTACAACCGCAATTTCCTCACCGCCGTGCAGCGTGCCGAGGGCGACTTCATTGCCTGCTGCGACCAGGACGACGTGTGGCACGCGGACAAGCTGGAGGTGCTGGCGCGCGAGATAGGCGATGCGCCCCTCGTCTTCCACAACTCCACGCTGATGACCAACGACCGCCGCGAACTGGGGCTGCTGCACACGCGCCCCTTGCCGCCGCTCATCCCCTCGCTGGGGGCGGTGCTCTATCCGCGTGCCTACGGGCATCAGATGATGTTCCGCCGCGAGCTGTTGCCGGCATTGGCCCGCTTTGCCGATGACGGAATCTCCTACGACTACCTGATATACGCCGTGGCTGCCGCGGCGGGACCGTTGCGGTATGTGCATCAGTCCCTGGTGCAGTGGCGGCGACACACGGAAGCCACGACGTTCAACCCCTCGGCGCGCAAGCAGGGCAAGTGGGACGGCTACCTCCGGGCGGTGGAAGCCCTGCGGATGCCGGACAACCGCGAGCGGACGCGCCGTTACTTCTCCGTGCTGGCAGAGCGGGTGGCGTTCTCTTCTCCCCTGCTGGCAAAGGCCGTCCGGGGAATGGCACGGGGCAACCTCGGCGCGCTGCTCTCTGTCTGCCGCCTCTGTCTGAAGCACAACCGCGAAGCCGCTCCCGATGTGCAGGGAAAGATGACGCGCCGCCTGCGTGCCTTCTTCCTGCCCCTGTTCTTTGTCCGCGACCACGGACGATACATCATCCCCTTACACCCATCATGCTTATGACGCAGATACCCATCTTCTTCACCTTCGACCGGAACTACGTGGTGCCCGCCGCCGTGGCCTTCCATTCGCTGCTGCGCCGGGCCGATGCGCAATACGAGTACCGCCTCTACGTGCTCTACACGGACATCCCCCAGGCAGACCGCCGACGGCTGGCGCGGCTGGTGGAGCGCACCGGACGCGGCACGCTGGAGTTCATCGACGTGTCGGCCTTCGACACGGAGGAAATCCGCGGGCAGAAGGGGCATTTCTCCAAGGAAATCTACTACAAGCTGCTGGCGCCCGACCTCTTCCCGCAGTACGACCGCATCCTCTGTTCGGACGTGGACGTGGCCTTCACGGACGACATCGCGCCGTCCTACTTCCTCTGTCCCGGCGAGTCCTTCTACTACGCCGGCGTGGGGCAGGTGCTGGAGAGCGACCGCATGAGGCTCTATGGGAATGATTTCACGCCCGAGGAGCAACGCATCCTCCGCAAGGAAATCGCGGCAGGCTATATGCTCTTCAACCTCAAGCGGATGCGCGAGGACGGCATCCAGCACCGCCTGACCGAGTTTTATAAGGCGAACTATCCCCGTCTCCGCTTGCCCGAGCAGGATTGCCTGATACTTTGCTGCTACCCCCACGTCCGGCAGATGCCCCTGCGTTTCGTGGTGGCCAACACTTACTATCGCATCCCGCCTGCCGAGGCCGCGTTCTGCACCTTCAGCGACGTCTTTCCCCCCGACCGCAAGGCGTGCGAGGATAGGTATGCCGATGCCCTGGCCCGTCCCGTGCAGTTGCACTTCGTGGGGGCGGACAAACCTTGGAACAGCCTGCGGGTGCCGCGTTCTTCCGTCTGGTGGAGCGAACTGCGGGCCAGCGGCTACACCTTATATTATATAAAGGCACTGCCCGGCATCGTGTGGCAAAAGCTGAGACGATATAGCCTGCGGCGGTTCCTCAACAAAATCTTCTCACGTAAACACTGATTGCTTATGGAAACGAAAGATACTCCCGCCCGCGTCATTGCCTTCTATCTCCCCCAGTTCCACCCCACGCCGGAGAACGATGCCTGGTGGGGCAAAGGCTTCACCGAATGGACCAATGTGGGCAAGGCACGCCCCCTGTTCCGCGGACACTACCAGCCGCGCGTCCCAGCCGACCTGGGCTACTACGACCTGCGTGTCCCCGAGACCCGCCAGGAGCAGGCGGACATGGCCCGGCAGTATGGCGTGGAGGGCTTCTGCTACTGGCACTATTGGTTTGGCAACGGTCGCCGCCTCCTGCAACGTCCCCTCGACGAAGTGTTGCAGTCCGGACAGCCCGACTTCCCCTTCTGCCTCGCCTGGGCCAACCACAGCTGGGAGGACAAGCAGTTCAGTAAGGAAGGCACGCACCGCGTCCTGATGGAGCAGCTCTATCCGGGCGATGCCGACTACGAAGCCCACTTCCGTGCCCTGTTGCCTGCCTTCCGCGACCACCGTTACATCCGCGTGGACGGCAAGCCCTTGTTCATGGTCTATAATCCCGACGAATTGCCCGATGCCCCGCGTTTCATCGCCTTGTGGCAACGCCTGGCTCAAGCCGAAGGCCTGCCCGGCATCCACTTTGTGGGACAGACCGACCATGCCTCGGAGATTGACCGCCTGCGTTTCCTCGGCTTCGATGCCGTGAACGTGGTGCGCCTTTTCGACTTCTTCCGTCGGGACTTCTCGTTCGTGGAGAAGGCTTGGATGAAGCTGATGCGCGTGGGCTTCGGTCGGGGCCGCATTGTGGACTATGCCCGTGCCGCCCGCTTCTTCACCGGACCGGAGGACCGCCGCGAGGACTGCTATCCCACGCTCATCCCCAACTGGGACCACTCGCCCCGTTCGGGCCGCAAGGGGCATATCCTGGTCCGTTCCACTCCCGCCAAGTTCCGTACGCACGTGGAAGCCACGTTGCGCAACCTGGCCGGCAAGCCCGAAGAGCACCGTGTCGTCTTCCTCAAGTCCTGGAACGAATGGGCCGAAGGCAATTACATGGAGCCTGACCTGCGCTTCGGCCGCGGATACCTGGAAGCGTTGCAGGCGGCGCTGAATAGATAAATAAATAGGAATTATACTTATGACCACCCCCACCTACGCCCCCATCCTCCTCTTCACCTACAACCGCCCGGCCCATACGCGCCGCCTGGTGGAGAGCCTGTTGCAGAACCCGGAGTCTGCCCGAAGCCGCCTGTTCATCTACTCCGATGCCCCGCGCGACGAGGCCGCCCGCCTCGCCGTGGACGAGGTGCGCCGTTATGTGCGTTCATTGACAGGCTTCGGCCAAGTGGACATCGTGGAACGCACGGAGAACTGGGGACTGGCGCGCAATGTCATCGACGGCGTGACCACCCTGTTGCGGGACTTCGACCGCGTCATTGTCTTGGAAGACGACCTCATCCTCTCGCCCGTCTTCCTGCGCTTCATGAACGAGGCCCTGGAAACCTATAAGGACGAACCGCGCGTGGGCCATATCCAAGCCTGCGACTTCACGCAAGACCCCTCCCTGCCCGACACGTTCCTCATCAAGTGGACAGGCAGTTGGGGCTGGGCCACGTGGCGGCGGGCGTGGAAGCTGTTCAACCCCGACGGCCGCGCCCTCCTGAATGAATTGGAGGCCAAGGGGCTGACCCGCACCTTCGACTTCGACGGCACCTACCGCTACACCCGTATGCTGCGCCGCCAGGTGGAGGGCAAAAACAATTCCTGGGCCATCCGCTGGAACGCCAGCCTCTTCCTGGCCGATGTGCTCTCGCTCAACGTGGGACGCTCGCTGGTGCAGAATGGCGGTTTCGACGGCAGCGGCACGAACTGCGGCGGAGGCGGACTCTATGCCTCTGTCCTGCGGACGGAACCTCTGCCCGTAGTCAAAATCACGCCCATTGAAGAGAACCCAGCCGCCCGCCGTGCCTACGCCCGCTACTATCACCGCCACTTCGGCTTCTGGGCGAAGGCCATCCGCCGGATAAAACGCACGCTGCGGGGCGATTTTGGAGCCTGACAAGACGGATTGTAAGAGAAAAAGCGTACTTTTGCAGGGGAAAAGGGGAAAAGTCTTCCCGCCTTGCAAATAGTTGCCTTGTTATGAGAGTCTTGCTGATTAATACCTCCGAACGCATGGGGGGCGCGGCCATTGCCGCCAGCCGCCTGCTGGAAGCGTTGAAGAACCACGGCATCAAAGCCAAGATGCTGGTGCGCGACAAAGAATCGGACCAAATCACCGTCGTCCCGCTCAGGCAGAGTTGGCGCTTGGTGTGGAAGTTCGTGTGGGAGCGTGTCGTCATCTGGATGGCCAACCGCTTCAGCCGGAAGAACCTCTTCGCCGTGGACATCGCCAACACGGGAACGGACATCACCGCCCTGCCCGAATTCCAGCAGGCCGACATCATCCACCTGCATTGGGTCAACCAAGGCATGCTGTCCCTCCACGGTCTCGGCAAGATTTTGGCATCGGGCAAGCCCGTGGTCTGGACCATGCACGACCTGTGGCCCTGCACCGGCATCTGCCACTATACCCGCGGCTGCGACCACTACCGCACGGAGTGTCACAACTGCCCCTTCATCAACGACGGCAAGCAGGAGCACGACATCTCCTATCATACTTTCCACAAGAAGCGTGCGCTCTATGCCCACCACCGCATCCACTTCGTCACGTGCAGCCAGTGGCTGGGCGAACAGGCACGCCGGAGCAGCCTGCTGGCCGGACAGCCTGTGACCACCATCCCCAATCCCATCAACACCAACCTCTTCCGTCCGCATGACAAGGCTGCGGCCCGCGAACGCCTCCTGTTGCCGCAGGACAAGAAGCTGATGCTCTTCGGCTCGGTGAAGATTACGGACAAGCGCAAGGGCATCGACTACCTGGTGGAATCGTGCTGCCTGCTGGCCGAACGCCATCCCGGACTGAAGGAACAGTTGGGCGTGGTGACTTTCGGCAAATACTCCCAGCAACTGAAGGACATGTTGCCCTTCCAGGTCTATCCCTTGGACTTCGTGCGCGACGACCACCGACTGGTGGACATCTACAACGCCGTGGACATCTTCGTCACCCCCTCGCTGGAGGACAACCTGCCCAACACCATCATGGAGGCCATGGCCTGTGGCACGCCCTGCGTGGGCTTCAACGTGGGCGGCATCCCCGAGATGATAGACCACCTGCACAATGGCTATGTGGCCACCTACAAATCTGCCGAAGACTTTGCCAACGGCATCTACTGGACTCTGACCGACCCGGACTATCCCAACCTGTCCGAGCAAGCCTGCCGCAAAGCCGTCACCCACTACTCGGAGGACACCGTGGCCCGCCGCTTCATTGAATTGTACAACAAACTGTAAGACATAAATAGAAATTTAATTTAGGCGCGGATTACGCGGATTTCACGGATATATTATTTGCATAACCAATGGAATCCAGCATTTACAGTGAAAAGATTATCCGTGAAATCCGCGTAATCCGCGCCTAAAAACGCCGATAAATTATCATTTGTATGCACAACCGCCCGACACCCACCTTCAGCATCATCACCGTCACCTACAACGCCGGTGCCGTGCTGGAAGACACCATACAGAGCGTCATCGCGCAGACCTACCACCACGTGGAATACATCATCGTGGACGGCGCCTCGACGGACAATACCCTCGACATCGCCCGCAAGTACCGGGACCACATCGCCCGCATCGTCAGCGAGCCGGACAAAGGGCTGTATGACGCCATGAACAAGGGCATCGCCCTGGCCACGGGCGATTACCTCTGCTTCCTCAACGCCGGAGACAGTTTCCACGAAGACGACACCCTGCAACAGATTGTACACTCATTGGGACCACGCGACACCCTGCCCGGCGTCATCTATGGCGACACGGACCTGGTGGACGCCGAAGGCCACTTTGTCCGCAAGCGCCGCCTCTCCCCGCCCGAAGTACTGACGTGGAAGAGTTTCCGCCAAGGGATGCTGGTCTGCCACCAAGCTTTCTTCGCCCGGCGCGACCTGGTGGAACCCTACGACCTGCGCTACCGCTTCTCCGCCGACTTCGACTGGTGCATCCGCGTGATGAAGAAAGCCCAAACCTTGCACAATGCCCATCGGGTCGTCATCGACTACCTGGACGAGGGCCTGACCACCGCCAACCGCCGCGCCTCGCTCTTGGAGCGTTTCCGCATCATGTGCCGCCACTACGGCGTGGTGAGCACCATGCTGCACCACGCCTGGTTTGTCCTCCGGCTGGTGCTGAAGAAATGACAATCACATACACCATTAACGATAAACTACCATTTTAACAATTTATCCATCATGAAACATCAAATGCTTACCAAGTGTACGACCGCTGCACTGGCTTTCGCGGCATTATTGTCCGGAAGCACCCTGTGGGCGCAAACAGAGACGCCCCTTCCCCAATTGGTTGAACAAGACGGACGCCACGCCCTGCTGGTGGACGGCAAGCCTTATCTCGTCCTGGGCGGGCAATCCTCCAACTCATCCACCTGGCCCAAGATGTTGCCGGGCGTGTGGCAGGTCGTGGAAGAGATGCACGCCAACACACTGGAAATCCCCGTCTACTGGGAACAGATAGAGGCAGAACCGGGCAAGTATGACTTCTCCATAGTGCAACTGCTGCTGGACCAAGCCCGGGAACGTGACGTGCGTCTCATCCTGCTCTGGTTTGCCACTTGGAAAAACGGCAGCAACCACTACATGCCCGAATGGATGAAGTTGCAACCCAAGAAGTACCCCAACATCACGGGCAAGGACGGAAAGCCCGTCGATTCGCCCTCGCCGCACGCCACTGCCACGATGGAGGCCGACGCGAAAGCTTTCACGGAGCTGATGAAATACCTGAAAGAGGCCGACCCGCAACACACGGTCATCATGGTGCAGGTGGAGAACGAACCTGGCTCGTGGGGCAGCGTGCGCGATTATTCGAAGGAGGCGCAACGGCTGTTCAACCAACCCGTGTCCGACGCCCTGCTGCGCTCGGCAGCAATGAAGGAACTGGGCGCAACAGGCAAATCCGGCGACACATGGACGGAAGTCTTCGGCGAGAATGCCGACGAATACTTCCACGCCTGGTCCGTGGCTTCCTACATAGAATATGTGGCGGCGGCAGGCAAGGCGGTCAACCCGCTGCCCCTGTATGTCAACGTGGCCTTGCGCGACCCGCTGACCAATCCCGCCCCGACCAGTTATGAAAGCGGTGGCCCCACGGACAACGTGATCCCCATCTGGAAAGCGGCCGCACCATCCATCTGCCTACTGGCACCGGACATCTACCTGCAAGGCGATGAACGGGTGTTGAAAGTCATCGAACTGTATGCCCGCCAGGACAATGCCCTGCTGGTGCCCGAGACGAGCAGCGACCGCGTGAAATACCTCTATGAAATCATCGGGAAAGGCATCGGCTACGCGCCCTTCGGCATTGACGCTCCGGACAAAGTGGCCGCCCGCCAGCACGCCCCATTGGCAGCCGAATACAAGCTGCTGGCACCCATGGCCCGTCAACTGGCCCAATGGAACTTCGAGGGCCGCATCTTCACTGCCGTGGAACTGGAAAACAAGAGCGAGCAGACTATCGACCTGGGCAAGTGGGAAGCCGTGCTCCAATTCGGTCCGGGACACACCATGGGGCAAAGCCCTGACCAGAAACCCCGTCCTGCCGATGGCAAAGCCATGATTGTCCGCCTGGGCGACAACGAGTTCCTGGCCATAGGCACACACTGCCGCTTCACCTTCCGCCCCACAGGCAAGGATGCCGGAAAAGCCTGGCAGTACCTCAAAGTGGAAGAAGGCTACTATGAAAATGACGAATTCCAGTTCGTGCGTGTGCTCAACGGCGACCAGACCGACTGGGACGGCCCGTACATCGGCGATGAGCCCACGCTGCTGCACATCACACTGACCACACGCTAAAATCCCGGATTACGGCACCAGCATCCGCCGTAATTCCTTGACACCCTCCGACGCGCCTTGCCGTATCACATGCACAGGGCGGTCGGAGTGCGTGTCCACCGGCTTCGGGTCGATGAGGTAGACCTCGGCCCCGTCGGGCACGTAGTAGAGCAGGCCCGCGGCGGGATAGACGTTCATGGACGTGCCGATGATGACGAAAATGTCCGCCTTCTCCACATAACGGATGGCCGTCTCAATCTCCGGCACCGCCTCGCCGAACCACACGATGAAGGGGCGCAACTGGCTGCCGTCGCCCGCCAGGTCTCCCAGATGGACTTCATATTCTTCCGGCTTCAGTTCCTTGATGAAGTGCGGGTTGTAAGGGTCGCGGCTGGAGCACACCTTGGTCAGCTCGCCGTGCAGATGGATGACGTGGGTGCTGCCCGCCCGTTCGTGCAGGTTGTCCACGTTCTGCGTGACGACGGTCACGTTGAAGTCCTTTTCCAGCGCGGCCACGCCCAGGTGTCCCTCGTTGGGCTGCACGTCCAGCAACTGCTTGCGCCGTTCGTTATAAAAATTGATAACCAACTCGGGATTGCGCGCGTAACCCTCGGGCGTAGCCACTTGTTCCACGGGATACTGGTCCCACAAACCGCCGGCATCGCGGAAAGTGCTGATGCCGCTCTCGGCGCTCATGCCTGCGCCGGACAATACTACCAGGTTCTTTTTCATAGCTTTACCTCTTAAGTTTCTTCAAAGATACCGCATTTCCGCATCCGTCGTTCGCCGCGGCGCATCATTTAGTTTTTCTTTGCATTTCAGGGGGTATATCCCCGCCTTTGCTTCGGGGTACGGGTAAGCGCGGGCGGGGGTATGGGTAAGCAGAAGGCGCGGAAGAAGATTTCTCCATCCTAAACCATGCAGTATATTACGCCTTCCGGCATTTTATAACCAGAACATAAACCAGAACATGATGAACAGGAAATTACGAGCATCGCTCCTTGGAGTCCTTGGGGGAATTTTCATAGCCACCCTCCCGCTGTCTGCCCAAGAAGATGGCAGTCGGCAATCCGTCCTTAGCGTGCAGGCAGGCCCGTCGGGCTATACAGGCCGGTTCTTAGGCATCACCCAGACAACGGGCACCTACCGTTCGGACTTGCGCCCCGGGGTGGCTTGGCATGTATTCTATGGATACCGCGGCCTCTCCACGGAAAGGAATGGTCTGCACTTGGGACCGGGACTGCTCTATCAAGGCAGCGCATACCACGAGAACTGGACTGATGGCGCGGACCGCATCGGGATGCACTACCTCGCACCGCAATTCGCCCTCTTCGGGCAACACGGGCAGTGGGCATGGCAGGCCGCACTGGGTGCAGGCTGGCTGCACTACAAAGACCGCAGTCGGGTGTACGGCAAGCCCCGTCAGGTGACGATGAACACGCTGGGAGGCAACCTCTCCGTGGAAGGCGAATACCTGCTGACGGCACAATGGGGCCTCTCCGCACGACTCAATTGGCTGTTGTCCACCTCCGACCGCTACCAATTGGAGTACCACGGCGAACACTACACAGTGAAGCATCCCGACACGGGCGAAGGCTACTTCGGGCAACTCTCGTTGCTATTTGGGGTGAACTGGCATTTCTAATGAACCCATTTTATACTCTATATTAATATGACAAACAAATTGTTATCCTTCCTGTTCCTTTTGACTCCCCTCTGTTTCGCATCGTGCGAAGAAGACGAATCCGTCGATCCCTCCCTGATGCCTGCCGCCACGACGGTCGGTGCCAATACCTGGGGGTGCCTGATAGACGGCTGGGTCTACACTAGCGGACGCTTCGGCCTGCCCAAAGTAGCGGACGAAAGCACCCCGGACGAAAACCGCTTGGTCATTGTGGCCCCCGTAGGGCCATTCGGCCAATCCGTCCGCCTCACGCTACAGAATCCCGTGGAGGGCACGACATGCGCCTGCACCATCGAAAGTACGCCGGATATCCGGGAAGACGGGCAGGCTTTCATCACACGTCAGAGGGGACAGGTGTTGAGCGGCACCTTCAGCGGGACACGGGTCACGGAAGGACGTTTTGACCTCCTCCGCACGGACTTGGACATGGGAGAAATGCCTGTGGAATGAAACGCTATGCACTCATTTTGTGAAATTTTAATCCCTCGGGCAAGCGTTCATTCGGAGAAAAGCCGTATTTTTGCGCCCTGCAAAACTACAACCGACTGAAAACGAAACGCATTCAGCCGGTCATTAAAACGAAAACATGGACAAATTCAGTTACGCCATCGGCCTGGGAATAGGCCAGAACCTGTGGGGCATGGGTGCGCGCGGCCTCGTCGTGGAGGACTTCGCGCAGGCAGTGAAAGACGTGTTGGACGGCAACCAGACCGCCATCACGCACACCGAGGCCCGCGAGATTGTGAACAAGTATTTTGAAGAACTGGAGCAGAAAGTCAATGCCGAGAACATCGAGAAGGGCAAGCAATTCCTGGAGGAAAACAAGAAGCGCCCCGAGGTGGTGACCCTGCCCAGCGGCCTGCAATATGAGGTGCTGAAAGAAGGCGATCCCTCTGCCGTCCGCGCCAAGCTGACCGACCGCGTACAGTGCCACTACGAAGGCTTCCTGCTGGACGGCACGCTGTTCGACAGCTCCATCCGCCGCGGCCAGCCCGCCACGTTCGGCGTCAACCAGGTCATCCCCGGCTGGATAGAAGCCCTGCAACTGATGCCCGAAGGCGCCAAGTGGAAACTCTACATCCCCAGCGAACTGGCTTACGGCGCACAAGGAGCGGGCGAAATGATTCCGCCCCACAGCACGCTCGTGTTCGAAGTGGAACTCCTGAAAGTATTGAACAACAAATAAATCGTTAAAGCAACATGAAAAAGTTATCTTTGTTTGTGGCCGTGGCGCTCGCCGCAGGCCTCTGCTCCTGCTCGGGCCAAAGCTCGAAGGGAAATCTGAACAACAGCGTGGACTCCCTGTCCTACGCCATCGGCATGGCCCGCACGCAAGGCCTCGACCAGTTCCTGATGCAACAAGGCATCGACTCCACGCAAATGGTGAACTTCGTGAAGGGTTTCAATGAAGGCGCCTCCAAGCTGGATCCGGAAGATGCCGCCTACATCATCGGCCTGCAAGTGGGCCAAATGGTCAGCAAGCAATGGGTGGAAGGTTTCAACCGCCAAATCTTCGGCAACGACAGCACGCAGAGCCTGAACCGCGAACAGATGCTGGCAGGTTTCGTGGCTGGCACGCTGGGCAAGGAAGACGTGATGACCCAGATGGACGCACAAACCTATATGCGCACCGAAATGGAAGCCGTGCAAGAGAAAGCCTTGGCCGAACAGTATGCCGACAACAAGGCTGCTGGTGAGAAGTTCCTGGCCGAAAACAAGACCAAGGAAGGCGTACAGACCACCCCGAGCGGACTGCAATATAAAATCATCACCAAAGGCAACGGCCCCGTGCCTGCCGACAGCAGCAAGGTGAGCGTCAACTACAAGGGTACGCTCATCGACGGCACCGAGTTCGACAGCTCCTACAAGCGTAAGGACAAGAACGGCAAGAGCAAGCCCGCCACGTTCCGCGCCAATCAGGTCATCAAAGGCTGGACCGAAGCCCTGACGATGATGCCCGTCGGATCCAAGTGGGAACTCTACATCCCGGCCGACCTGGCATACGGCTCGCGCAACACCGGCAAAATCAAACCTTTCTCCACCCTCATCTTCGAAGTGGAACTGGTAGGCATCGAGAAGTAAGCCCACACCCCCATACGCATACACGGGCAAGGCCAAATGCTGCAAAAGCATCGGTCTTGCCCGTTTTTTATGCTTTTTCTGCAATTTTTTCCTGCCTTGAATGGATAAATTAAAATAAATCCCTATATTTGCTTACTTTTTGATAAGTGCAACCCATTTATACTTCAAGTTATGGAAAAAATAGACAGTCTTGACCGACAGATTCTGGAGATTATCTCGCAGAATGCCCGCATCCCGTTCAAGGACGTGGCGGCAGAATGTGGTGTGTCGCGCGCGGCCATCCACCAGCGCGTGCAGCGTCTGATAGACCTGGGCGTCATCATCGGCTCGGGATATCATGTCAACCCCAAATCCTTGGGCTACCGCACCTGCACCTACGTAGGCATCAAGCTCGAAAAAGGCTCCATGTACAAGTCCGTCGTGGCCGAGCTGGAGAAGATTCCCGAAATCGTGGAATGCCACTTCACCACCGGCCCCTACACCATGCTGACCAAAGTCTACGCCCGCGACAACGAACACCTGATGAAACTGCTGAACAGCAAGATGCAGGAAATCCCCGGCGTCATCTCCACCGAGACGCTCATCTCGCTGGAGCAGAGCATCAAGAAGGAAATCCCCATCTGTCCGGAATAAGCCCGTATGGAGGAATTGCTGACCGAATACCGGGTGGCAGGGCTGGCACTGGGCATCTGCACCTTTCTTATCATCGGCCTCTTCCACCCCGTCGTGATCAAGGCCGAATACCATTGGGGCACACGCTGCTGGTGGCTGTTCTTGTTGCTGGGACTCGGCGGCGTGGTTGCCTCCGTGTGCGTGGCAGACTTCTTCGTGTCCGCCTTGCTGGGCGTCTTTGCCTTCTCCTCGTTTTGGACCATCAAGGAAGTGTTCGACCAGGAAAAGCGCGTCCGCAAGGGCTGGTTCCCTAAGAATCCGCGTCGCAAGTACAAGTTCTGAGCGAAAAATCCTAAAATCCCGCCCGGCATCTTGCATATTTCAAGAAAAAGCACTACTTTTGCCCCCGCTATCCCGCCAAAGGATGCATCGGACTTGTAGCTCAGTTGGTTAGAGCAACAGACTCATAATCTGGAGGTCCCAGGTTCAAGCCCTGGCTGGTCCACGAAGAAAATCAAGCACTTACAAAGTTTTTGTAGGTGCTTTTTCTTTTATTGGTAACCCTCAGGTGACCTTTTTGAAGCGAAACTCCGTAAATTAAATTAGAAAATGCAACTCAGAAGCACATTCGGTTGGGTATGTAAGGACAAAAATGTATCTTTGCCATTGTATGAAATCTTAATGCCTAAAAGTACAAAACTTTGGGATATGACAAAGCCCTGGCTTGTGAAAGTCGGGGCTTGGTGCAATCGAGTAGGAGGAAAACGAAGTAGTTTTCTTCCTACTTTCGTTTTCCGACCTCTCACACCACCGTACGTGCCGTTCGGCATACGGCGGTTCCTTAGTGCTGATGCAATTTGACATATAAATCCACAAGGCAGGGGTA
>CASEYC010000109.1 GCA_949292025.1 uncultured Bacteroides sp.
AAAGAACGATTCAGATGCCATAAATTCGGTTTCGAAGATATGGTGATTCTTATTGCTTGTGGGTTACACAACTTTAGAATCAGTCACAAAATGAGCCATATAACAAATTAATCTATATAATATCTAATGAATCCAAATGGTTTAAGAACAATCTTAATAAATCATCGTGCGTGTGTCCCAACGCAAAATAGTCCGTTACATCCTTTTCTTCTTTTGTCCCCGCCAGCGGCAACAGAAGGCGTTTCAATGCAAACGGCTTCAATTCCTCCTGCCGTTTGGCGGAAACTTCCAGCCCGGTCTTGTCCATATCATACAGCAAAACGATGTGTTTGAACCGGTAGGAGAGCAGCATCAGCACCGAAGTAGGGATGACCGTCGTTTCCGAATTGAAGCAGATGGCATGGAATCCGTGTGCCGCAAGGCTCATCACGTCCTTCTCCCCGCCGGTAATGAACAACAAATCCCCCTTGGCGGGCAGTTGGTCAAGCCCGAAGCAATAACTGTCACCCAAATCTCCGGCATAGAGGAAACGCATTTCCGAGCGTGGACGGTAGATTTTGATGTATTTGTCGCCCATATACCCATACATCGGTTCCTGTGCCGTTTCAGTCAAGGTATAGGTTTTTCCTTCTTGATTGACGGAACTGAATGAATGAGAGACCGCACATTATATTTATTTAATGTATGCTCCGTGATTCCGGATTTGCCCCAAAATATCCGGTCTGTTTCATTGAACGCCCTTGGAACGATATTGTACGGACGTATTTTCTTTATTACCTGTTCCGGCGTGGGCGGACAAACCACCTGAACGGAAGAAGTGTCCGCACAAGTTTCATAACCGTCCGCCAGCCCCAAATGCAAATCATGGTCAATGATGCGCATGATTTCCACGAAATCCTTTGGGTTCCGACAGTTCATGCCCGTCATCCGCCCCACCAGTTCGAAGCAGTCGCCCGTTCCTCATTGCCAAAATCCTTCATCTTATACACCGAATGCCGCCGGTCATAATACACGTTGCACGATGCCTTCGTATCCTTATATAAAGGATTCAGGAACTTCTTCCCGATACGGAACTGCACCGGCAGATAGTGTCTGAACACGGACAATCCCCTGTCCGTGGCCTGCAAAATATCCTCCTTATTCATTGTCCGCATCTTTTGTTATGTCCAACAGCCGGTTCTTCTTGTAAACATCTATCAGGTGCGGTTCGCACGTGATGACCTTTTCCCGTACCTTTTTCTCTATCTCCGAGAGCTTGTACAGGCATTTGCGGCGGAATACCGAGTATTCCACCAGCCCCTCGCTTCTCAGACGTTGCAGGGTGCGGGTGCTGATGTGCAGCATCTCCGCCACCTCTTGGCTGTCCAGCCATACATCATTGTCAAAGTCGCAATCCTGCAACTTGTGTTCATTCTTGGTGATGAACTCAGCGATTTTCGCTATCTGCCCCATCATTTTCTGATAGGCGGCATGTTCCATTACGATAACTTCTGTCATAATCCTAATTATTGAAATGTTTGCCGCAAAGTTCCCGATAAGCCAAGACACGCATGGTATACTATACGTATACTACACCCTAATTTTTTTGTTCTTGCAATTTTTTGAGGCCCATATATGAAGAAAACCGTTGGAGTTGGAGTAAAGTTAATAGGTTCAAAATTAGTTCGGTGCAAGGTGCGAGCCTATATATATAAATAGGCTCGCACCTTGCACCGAAAATTGGAAGTGATAAAATTTAATACTCAAAGTATTGCACATGTCAAATATGTGTAGTACTTTTGCACCCGTAATCAAACAGCGACACAACGGTGTCATAAGCTGTAGAACTTGACATTATGAATCGTAACCAAGTCGTAACCACTCAATTTTAGGTTATGCCTAAGTTATTGATTAAAAAGATATTGTAAGCGGTAGGTACGATTACCGTCCGCACCGCAAGGCTTCAGAGACAAATGAATGCCTACGAGTGACAAAGCCCACAAAATCAATGATTTGTGGGCTTTATTTTTTTCTTTTTAGTGTCACCCCGAAGACAAACAAAATGATTCCGGATGCGCCTTCTTTCGCAAATGTTTGGCAAAGACCTTGTAAAAGTGGCGCAAAATGCGTTCCTTTGCGGTACTATGGAAAAACTTGAATTATATATCCTCGGATGCGGTTCGGCATTGCCCACCACGCGGCATTTCTCCACCTCGCAGGTGATCAACGTGCGGGACAAGCTTTTCATGATTGATTGTGGCGAAGGGGCGCAACTCCAGTTTCGGAAAGCCCGCCTGAAGTTCTCGCGCCTGAACCATATCTTCATCTCCCACTTGCACGGCGACCATTGCTTTGGATTGTGGGGATTGATTTCCACCCTCAACCTGCTGGGGCGTACGGCGGATTTGCACATCTATTCTCCGCATGGATTGGAGAAGCTGCTGCTCCCTACGCTTGCTTTTTTCAACAGACAGATGACATATAAGGTATTGTTTCATGAGTTTGAGACAAAAGAGCCGATGTTGATTTATGAAGACCGCTCATTGACGGTGACTACGATTCCGCTGCAACACCGGATTCCTTGTTGCGGATTCCTGTTTGCGGAGAAGCCGCGCCCCAATCATATCATCCGTGAGATGGTGGATTTCTACGAAGTGCCTTTGTATGAGATGAACCGCATCAAGAATGGCGCGGATTATGTGACTTCCGAAGGGCAGACGATTCCCAACAGCGTATTGACCCGTCCGGCAGAACCTCCCCGCCGTTTTGCGTATTGTTCGGACACGGTCTATTTGCCGGATTTGGCGGCTCAGTTGGCTGGGGTGGACTTGCTGTTTCACGAGGCGACGTTTGCAGCGGACAATCTGGCGCGGGCCAAGGAGACTTTCCACACCACGGCTGCCCAGGCGGCGGAATTGGCTCGCGCGGCCGGGGCAAAGAAACTGCTGATAGGACATTTCTCCGCCCGCTATGAAGACGAAAGCATCTTACTGGAGGAAGCCACAAGGATTTTCCCGGAAACTCTATTGGCCAAAGAGATGCTTTGCGTGTCCATTTGACGCCTTTCCAGCGATTTCTCTTTTAGAAGTTTGATTTATCGGGCGGAATGCTTTACCTTTGCCGGAAGCAAGTGAATCAAGATATAACTATGAATTCTTCTTACGACGAGCGTGAAGTCTTGGCACTTTTACAGGATGAAAGCACGCAGAGAAAAGGGTTTGAGATGATTGTGGCGCAGTATGGCGAGCAATTGTACTGGCAAATCCGCAGGATGGTGCTTTCGCACGAAGATGCCAACGACTTGCTACAGAATACATTTATAAAGGCATGGACGAATATTGACTATTTCCGGGGCGATGCGAAGCTTTCCACCTGGCTCTATCGCATTGCCTTGAACGAATGCCTGACTTTTTTGAACAAGCAACGGGCAGCCGCCACGGTCTCGCTGGACGACCCCGAAGCCGCCGTGCTTGACAAGCTGGAAAGCGATGCTTATTTCACCGGCGACAAGGCGCAGATGCTTCTACAGAAGGCCCTGCTCTCGTTGCCCGAGAAACAGCGGATGGTGTTCAACCTGAAGTATTATCAAGAAATGAAATACGAGGAAATGTCCGAAATCTTCGGGACATCGGTAGGCGCTTTGAAGGCTTCCTATCACCATGCCGTGAAGAAAATCGAGAAATTTTTAGCCGATGAACTTTAAACCTTTGACACAACTCCGTGTCTAATACAACAGAGAAAGGAGGAAAGCCTATGACGGAAGATAATTTGAAGAAAAGATTTGGGACGGAAAATCCTTTCCGGGTTCCAGACGGTTACTTTGAGAATTTTGCTTCAGAACTGATGGAGCGGCTTCCCGAGAAAGAAAAAGTGGAAATCAGCCGGCAGCCGACGGCGTGGGAGAAAGTGCGCCCGTTGCTTTATATGGCGGCCATGTTCGTGGGGGCCATGTTGCTGATTCGTGTCGCCGCATCGCATTACACCCCGGCGGGAAATCCTGCCCAGGACGAGGATTGGGATGTGGAGATGGAGTATATTGACATGGCGATGGAGAGTTCCATGTTGGATGATTATTCTTTGTATGTCTACCTGTCGGAAGACGAGGAGTGAAATTTATAATGAACTGAAAAATGAAGAAAAGAGTAGCAGTATGGATAGTGGCCTTGGCCTTTGCCCCGTTGATGTGGGCCACAGGCGGATGCGACCAGCGTTTGTCGAAGGATGAGTTCCGCGCCAAGCAACAGGCTTATATCACGGAGAAAGCCGGCCTGACGCCGGAAGAGGCTGAGGCGTTCTTCCCCCTCTATTTTGAATTGCAGGACCGCAAGCATCAGCTGAACGAAGAAGCCTGGAAGCTGATGCGCGAGGGTAAGCAGGAAAACCTCTCCGAGGAGCGGTATGATGAAATCATGGAGGGCGTGTACGATGCCCGCATTTCGTCCGACCGCCTGGAGAAGGCCTATTACGGCAAGTTCAAGAAGATATTGTCCAGCAAGAAAATCTATCAGGTGCAGCGGGCCGAGATGCGTTTCCATCGCGAATTGCTGAAAGGCATGCGTGGCAAAGGCAAGAAGGCACCCCGGAAATAAGTTGCTGAAATAGAAAGACCAAGGCGCGGATTTCGCGAATCTTACGGAGAATCTTTCCCGTGGTTCGCGAAGTCCGCGCCTTGTTTTTGCCGATGCGTCAGGCTTTATTTCCCGCAGGGTTCAACATCCATCCCCAGACAGTGCTGCACCGGGGTGAGCGTGAAGGTGAAAGAATAATCCTGGTAGGGCAGGCGATATTTCTCCAGCGGCAGGGCACCCCAACTGTCGATGCAGCCCAAGCCCATCTGCACCTTGTCGATGAGGACATTGGTCAGGTCGGCTTGCTCCACTTCGTTGGAGTGGCGCTGAATCTTTTTCGTGCCTTCGTCCAAGGACTCGACGGTGTAGTGCAAGGCCGAGGCGGAGAAGGGGGCTTCTGCCTTAATCTCCAGGCCGCTGCCGCCTACGTTGAGCACGCGCCACCAGCGCAGGTCGGTCTTGTTGCCATTCTCCTGCGGACGGACGTAGGGATAGAACTGGCTGTCCACGCTCTGGCGGTAGCGTCCCAAGAAGGTGTTGTGGTTGCGGTCGGCATAGTTCTCCACAGGGCCGCGGCCATAGTATTCGAGGGTCTCGAACGAGCGGGGCATCTGGAGCTGCATGCCGAAGCGGAACAGGTCGGACACCTTCATGCCCTTGTCGGCCTTCAACTGCTGGGTCACTTGGATGGCACCGCGGTTGTTGATGACGTAGGTCAGGGCGAGCTGTCCCTGGACGGCAGGGATGTCATACCGGGCTTCCACGACGGCCAGTCCGTTCTCCATGCGCTGGTCGAGGGAGGCCAGTTTCAGTTCGGGGTTCAGCCATACGCGGTAGAGGTTCTGGAGGTTGGCACCGAAGTCATTGTCCGTGGGGGCACGCCAGAAGTTGGGCTTCAGCACGCTGCCTTCCTTCAGGTAGGAGAGGCCGTCGGCTTCGTAGTGGCAGAGGTAGCCGTTGTGCTTGTCGAACTCGATGCGGAAGTCCTCGCCCGTCACGATGAGGTAGTTGTTGTCGTTGTCGCGCACGGCAGGCTCCACAATCTGCTCGTTGCTGTTGGCTTCGTTGGCGAGGGCCAAGGCGGCGGGCTTGTAGGGATTCAGCACCAGTTGGTCGCGGGCGACGGTGTGTCCGGCGGTCAGCAAACCTTCGTTGGCTTTCAGCTTGTAGGACACATTGAGCAGCCACTCGGCGTGCTGGCAATAGCGGCCTATGGGCAGGGTGAGCGTCGCGGATTGCCGGGGAGCCACGTCGAGGTCGTCCACGCGGCCGGAGCGCATCACCCGTCCGTTCTTCAGCACTTGCCACTCCAGGTAGTAGGCGGAGAGGTCGCGGAAGAAGTTCTCATTGTACACCTTCACTTGTCCTTTCTTCAGGTCCACGGGCGTGGTCCAGATGTTCTGGTAGAAGTAGCGCACCTCGTAGGCGTGGGGATTGTACACGCGGTCGGGGCCGATGATTCCGTTGTTGCAGAAGTTGATGTCGCTGGCATCGAACTTGTTGAAGTCGCCGCCGTAGGCATAGATGAGCTTGCCGTTGGTGCCTGTCTTGTGGATGCCTTGGTCCACGAAGTCCCAAATGAAGCCGCCCTGGTACTTGGGATATTGGCGGATCATGTCCCAGTATTCCTTGAATCCGCCCATCGAGTTGCCCATGGCGTGGGCATATTCGCACTGGATGAGGGGCTTGGTCTTGGAGTCGTCCTTGCAATAGGCTTCGCAGTCCCAGTAGCGGTAGTACATCGGGCAGTAGATGTCCGTCTTGCCGTCATATCCGGCACGCTCGTACTGCACGGGGCGGCTGGGGTCTTCGGCCTTCACCCAGTCGTAGGCGGCCTCGAAGTTGGGACCATATCCGGCTTCGTTGCCCAGCGACCAGAAGATGATGCTGGGGTGGTTGAAGTTGCGCTGCACGTTGCGTTGGTTGCGTTCCATGTGGGCTTTGCGGAAGTCCTCGCGCTTGGCCAGGGTGGCTTCGTCATAGCCCATGCCGTGCGATTCGATGTTGGCTTCGGCCACCATGTAGAGGCCGTATTCATCGCAGAGGGCATACCAGTACGGGTCGTCGGGATAGTGGCAGGTGCGCACGGCGTTGATGTTGAGGTCCTTCATGATCTGCACGTCCTGCAACATCCGCTGGCGGGACACCACGTAGCCGCCGTCCGGGTCCATCTCGTGGCGGTTGGCGCCCTTGAAGAGGACGGGCTGTCCGTTGACCAGCACCTGCGCGTCCTTCAGTTCAATCTTGCGGAAGCCCACCTTGACGGGGATGACCTCCGCCGGAGCCAGTTCGCCTATCTGCGCATAGAGCGTATATAAATAAGGTGTCTCTGCCGTCCACTTGTGCGGGTTGCTGACCTGCAAGGTCACGCTCTCGCCCCGGGTGGTGGCTGCGGCCACTTCCTTGCCTTGCGCGTCTTTCAGTTTCAGCGTGGCGATGGCGCTGCCTTTCAGTTTCACGTCCACGGTCAGCGTGCCGTCCTTGTACTCCGCGTCCAGGTCGGGGGTGACGCGGATGTCCTCGATGCGGCGTTTTTCGCGGGCATAGAGGTAGCAGTCGCGTCCCACGCCGGAGAAGCGGAAGAAGTCCTGGTCCTCCAGGTACGTGCCGTCGCACCAGCGGAACACCTGGAAGGCGATGAGGTTCTCCTGTCCGGGCTTGAGGTAGCGCGTCAGGTCGAACTCGGCTTGCAGCTTGCTGTCTTCGCTATAGCCCACGTACTTGCCGTTGACCCAGAGGTAGATGTTGGACGTGACGGAGCCGAAGTGGGCGATGATGTCCTTGCCCTTCCACGAAGCGGGCACGGTGACGGTGCGCCGGTAGGAGCCGACGTGGTTCTCCTCCGTAGGCACTTGCGGCGGGTTGTTCTGGTATTGCTCGCGCCAGGGGTAGCCGATGTTGACATACTGCGGGTCGCCGTAGCCGTTCATTTCCCATACGCCGGGCACGGGCATCTCGCCCCATGCGCGGTCGTTGTAGTCTGCCCGCCAGAAGCCGGTGGGGCGGGCGTCGGCGTGGCGCACCCAGTTGAATTTCCACAGCCCGTTGAGGGACATGTAGTAGGCGGAGGACTCACGTTCGCCCCGGGCGGCCAGTTCGGGCGACTCGTAGGCGAAGTAATCGGTGTGCATCGGGGCACGGTTGACGGCGTTGACGCCTGCGTCATGCCATTCGGTGAACGTCTGCGCGTTGGCCGAGAGGCTGAGCAGGGCGGCTAAGCCGAGGGAGAGATACTTTCTCATGGTTTTGTTGTTGTTTGGGTTGTTAAATAATTTGATTATGGTGTTTCACTTGTTTCGTGGTTGGACGTGAAATGCAAATGCTTGCTTTCCAAGGGCTTATGTAGATACCTATCTCGACCTCGCCGAGATACCGATCTCAATGCCGTCGAGATCGGTATCTCAACCCGGTCGAGATAGGGATCTCAACCTGGTCGAGATCGGTATCTCGATTCAGCCGGCATCGGGTGTCAATTTTTCTCTTAAAAATTGTCCCGTGTAGCTGGCGGCGCAGGCGGCCACTTCTTCCGGCGTGCCGGTGGCGACGATGCGTCCGCCCTGGTCGCCGCCTTCGGGGCCGAGGTCGATGACGTGGTCGGCACACTTGATGACGTCCATGTTGTGCTCGATGATGGTGATGCTGTGCCCGCGGCGCAGGAGGGCGTCGAAGGCTTCGAGCAGCTTGCGGATGTCGTGGAAGTGCAGGCCCGTGGTCGGCTCGTCGAAGATGAACATCGTCGGGTCCGCCTTCTCCTGGCTGAGGTAGAAGGCCAGCTTGACGCGCTGGTTCTCGCCGCCGGACAGGGTGGACGAGGACTGCCCCAGCTTGATGTAGCCCAGGCCGACATCCTGCAAGGGTTGGAGTTTCTTCGCTATCTTCTTCTGCTTGTGCTGGGTGAAGAACTCGATGGCCTGGTCAACGGTCATTTCCAGCACGTCGTGGATGTTGGCGTCGTGGAAGCGCACCTCCAGCACGTCGGGCTTGAAGCGCATGCCGTGGCAGGACTCGCACTCCAGCACCAGGTCGGCCATGAATTGCATCTCCACGGTGATGGTGCCTTCGCCCTTGCACTCCTCGCAGCGGCCGCCCTCGCTGTTGAAGCTGAAGGTGCCGGGCGTGTAGCCCATCTGCTTCGAGAGCGGCTGGTCGGCAAAGAGCTTGCGGATGTCGTCGTAGGCTTTGATGTAGGTGACGGGGTTGCTGCGCGAGGACTTGCCGATGGGGTTCTGGTCGATGAACTCCACGCCCCGCAGGTCTTGCAGGTCGCCCCCGATGGAGACGAACTCGCCCGGCCGCTCGGTGCATTCGTCCAGCTCGCGCTTCAGGGCGCGGTAGAAGATGTCGCGCACCAGGGTCGATTTGCCCGAGCCGCTGACGCCTGTCACCACGGTCATCACGTTCAGGGGGAAGCGCACGTCCACGCCCTTCAGGTTGTTCTCCCGCGCGCCTTTTATCTCGATGTAATTGTTCCACGGGCGGCGTTGCGCGGGGACGGGGATGGTCTCCTCGCCCAGCAGGTAGCGGACGGTGTAGCTGTTGGTGTGCGCCTTCAGGTCCTTCATGTCCCCTTGGTACACCACTTCGCCGCCCAGCCGTCCGGCCTTGGGGCCTATGTCGATGATGTAGTCCGCGGCGCGGATGATTTCCTCGTCGTGCTCCACCACGACCACCGTGTTGCCCAGTTGTTGCAGTTGGCGCAGGACGCGGATCAGCTTGTCTGTGTCGCGGCTGTGGAGGCCGATGCTCGGCTCGTCCAGGATGTACAGGCTGCCCACGAGGCTGCTGCCCAGCGAGGTGGCCAGGTTGATGCGCTGGCTCTCGCCGCCGGAGAGGGAGTTGCTCAGGCGGTTCAGCGTCAGGTAGCCCAGGCCCACGTCCAGCAGGAAGCGGATGCGGCTGTTGATTTCCGCCAGGATGCGGGTGGCCACTTGCGCGTCGTGGTCGTTCAGCTTCAGGTGGTCGAAGAAGTCCTTCAGCTCCGTGATGGGCAGGTCAACGAGTTGCGAGATGCTCTTGCCCCCCACGCGGACATAGCCGGCTTCGGGCTTGAGGCGCGTGCCGTGGCAGGCGGGGCAGATGGTCTTGCCCCGGTATCGCGCCAGCATGACGCGGTATTGTATCTTGTATTGGTTTTCTTGCAGCATCTTGAAGAAGGCGTTGATGCCCTCGAAGTAGCGCGTGCCTTCCCACAGCATCCGGCGTTGCTCGTCGGTCAGTTCGTAGTAGGGGGTGAAGATAGGGAAACCCGCTTTCTCCGCTCCGCGTATGACCATCTCGCGCCATTCGCCCATCTTCTCGCCCCGCCAGCAGACGACGGCCCCGTCATACACCGAGAGGGCGCGGTTGGGCACCACCAGGTGCTCGTCGATGCCGATGACGCGCCCGAAGCCTTCGCACACGGGGCAGGCGCCGATGGGGGAGTTGAAGGAGAACATCTGGTCGCTGGGCTCCTCGAAGGTGATGCCGTCCGCCTCGAACTTGGTGCTGAAGCGGAAGAGGCTGGTGCTGCCGTCCGTCTGGTAGAAGCGCAGGAGGCACGCCCCGTCGCCCTCGTACATGGCGGTCTCGGCGGAGTCGGTCAGGCGGCTCATGGCGTCTTTCTCGTGCGAGGCGGTCATGCGGTCAATCAAGAGGAAGACCGTATCTCCGTCTTGGGGCGTGTATTCGTCGATGCGGGTCATCTGTCCGTTCACTTCCAGGCGGGTGAAGCCCTCCTTCTGGTAGGTGTCCAGTTGCTGGGCGAGGGTGCGGCCTTCGCGCAGGATGATGGGGGCAAGGACGGTGTAGCGCGTGCCTTCGGGGTGCTCCAACATGCAGTTCACGATGTCCTCGGGCGTATGTTTCTTCACCTCCCGTCCGCTCACGGGGCTGAAGGTGTGTCCCACCCGGGCATAGAGCAGGCGGAGGTATTCGTAGATTTCCGTCGAGGTGCCCACGGTGGAGCGTGGGTTGCGGCTGTTCACCTTCTGCTCGATGGCGATGGCGGGCGGTATGCCCTTGATGTAGTCGCACTCCGGCTTGCTCATGCGTCCCAGGAACTGGCGGGCGTAGCTGCTGAGGCTCTCCACGTAGCGGCGTTGCCCCTCGGCATAGAGGGTGTCGAAGGCCAAGGACGACTTGCCCGAGCCGCTGAGTCCGGTGATGACCACCAGCTTGTTGCGGGGTATCTCCACGTCGATGTTCTTCAGGTTGTTGACGCGGGCGCCTTTTATGAGGATGGAATTGGATTCTGACATATCTCTTTATAGGTTATAGCTTCACTTTCTTCGAAACCGCCTTCGACTCATTCCACATCCTGTCCAATGCCGTCACCACATAGCGGTACTTCGTCTCCCCGTCCTCGTAGGGCAGTTTGTAGAAGGGCACGTTCGTGATGGCTACGATGTGGCTGGGGTCGTCCAAGTCCACGTCTTCCTTGTTGGCGAAGCGGTAGACCACGTAGCGCACGGCGCGTTGCATCTCGTGGCGGTATTTCGGCTCCGTCCAGCAGAGGATGTAGCCGTCTTCCATCCAGACGGGCTTCAGCTTGCGCACCTTCTTGGGCGCCTCGTCGTCCATGAAGTCGAAGACGGGGATGAGGGAGGGGTACTTGTGGTATTCCTGCGCCAAGGCGTCGCGGTAATTGCCTTTGTTCTCCACCACCGCCCCGGCATACCATTGGCAACTGCCTTGGATGGATTGAAACATCCGTTGCAGGGCCATCTTGCGGGGCAGTTGGTTGATATTGGGATCCTCCGGGTCGGCGTGTGTGACGGTGTTGTCCACCGATTGGCCGATGAAGAGCGGGCGGTTCTCCGAGTGCAAGGCCCACCAGCGCACCAAGGTGTCATAGTCGGCGCGCGGATGCCCGATTTCCCAGTAGATTTGCGGGATGGTATAATCCACCCACTCCTGGCGCGCCCAGTGCAGCACGTCGGCATAGAGGTCGTCGTAATTCTGTAGGCCGTTGGTGCGGCTGCCCAGCGGGTCGCTGCTCTGGTTGCGGTAGATGCCGAAGGGCGACACGCCGAACTTCACCCACGGCTTGGCCTCGCGGATGGTGGCGTGCAGTTCGTGGATGAGCAGGTTGACGTTGTTGCGCCGCCAGTCGGCCTTGTTGGCAAAATCTTTTCCGTAGCGGGCATAGGAGGCGTCGTCGTCAAACTCCACCCCGGGCTTGGGGTAGGGGTAGAAGTAGTCGTCGATGTGGATGCCGTCCACGTCGTAGCGCGTCACGATGTCCGCCACCACCAGGCAGATGTGCTTCCGGCTCTCCGGCAGGGCGGGGTCGAAGAAGAGCTGGTTGCCGTAGGCGACGAACCATTCGGGGTGTATATTATAAATATGATTGGGCGCCAGTTGGTTTTGGGCAGAGTTCCTCACGCGGTAAGGGTTTATCCAGGCGTGCAGTTCCATGCCGCGCTTGTGGCATTCGTCTATCATGAATTGCAGGGGATCCCAATACGGGTTGGGCGCCTGTCCTTGCACCCCCGTCAGGTAGCGGCTCCACGGCTCCAGGCGCGAGGCGTAGAGCGCATCGGCCTCCGGGCGCACCTGGAAGAGGATGGCGTTGATGCCTGCCTGTTGCAGGGCGTTGAGCTGGTTGACCAGCGTTTGTTGCACTTTCTCCGTCGGCATTCCTTTGAACTGGCCGTTGACGGTTTGTATCCACGCACCGCGAAATTCGCGTTTGGGATGACGGCTGGAAGCATCGGGCGACTGCGCCCAAAGTGCGAGGGGCAAGAGCGCCCACAGGCAGAAGAATAAGAGTTGTTTGCTATTCATAAATCAATCTGTTTCAGTGTAAAACGGCCATGCAGCCGCGCTTGAGGGACAAAGATAAAGATTTTGCGCGAATATGCCATATCCGGCGTGCTTTTCTTTTTCGTTTCCTGGGGTATATCCCCGCCCGTGCTTACCCATATCCCCGCCCGTGCTTAGGCGTACCTGCGCCCGTGCTTACCCATACCTGCGCTTGTGCTCGCAAAGGCTTCGGTTTAAGTCCTCAAAAACAGCGTCTTTGTTTGGCGAAACCGGCGCTTTGGATTTATTAACTTTTCTATACCCAAAATAAGCAATGGCAGGAGGTATAACCGATTGGTATATTGGTTAATTTTGCAGCAGAAAAAAATCCAAAATTACCTCATCTTTATGTTAACACAGATTATTAACGCCCGCATTCTTACCCCGCAGGGCTGGCTGAAAGACGGCTCGGTGCTCATCAGGGACAATAAGATTCTGGAAGTGACCAACTGCGACCTGCCCGTTGTGGGAGCGACGCTCATCGACGCCAAGGGAACCTACATCGTCCCCGGCGGAGTGGAAATCCACGCGCATGGTGGCGGAGGACGCGACTTCATGGAGGGAAGCGAAGACGCTTTCCGCACAGCTGTCAAGACCCACATGCAACACGGTACAACCAGTATTTTCCCCACGCTTTCCTCATCGACCATCCCCATGATCCGGGCAGCCGCGGCCACCACGGAGAAACTGATGGCAGAGCCGGATTCGCCCGTATTGGGACTTCACCTGGAGGGCCATTACTTCAACATGGCGATGGCAGGCGGGCAGATGCCTGAAAACATCAAGGATCCCGACCCGCAGGAATACATCCCCTTGCTGGAAGAGACGCATTGCATCAAGCGTTGGGATGCCGCACCCGAGCTTCCGGGCGCCATGCAGTTCGGCAAGTACATCACCTCGAAGGGCATCCTGGCGTGCGTGGGACATACCCAGGCCGAATTCGAGGACATTGAGACCGCTTTCCAAGTGGGCTATCGCCACGCCACCCACTTCTACAATGCCATGCCGGGCTTCCACAAGCGCAAAGGCTACAAGTACGAAGGCACGGTGGAGAGCATCTACCTGATGGACGACATGACCGTGGAGGTGGTGGCCGACGGCATCCACGTGCCTCCCACGATTCTCCGCCTTGTCTACAAGATCAAAGGCGTGGAGAAGACCGCCCTCATCACCGATGCCCTGGCTTGCGCCGCCAGCGACAGCAAGGAAGCCTTCGACCCGCGCGTCATCATCGAGGACGGCGTGTGCAAGCTGGCCGACCGCTCCGCCCTGGCAGGCAGCATCGCCACGATGGACCGCCTTATCCGCACGATGGTGCAGAAAGCCGAGATTCCTTTGGAGGACGCCGTGCGCATGGCTTCGGAGACCCCGGCACGCATCATGGGCGTGGCCGACCGCAAAGGCACGCTGGAGAAAGGCAAGGATGCCGACATCCTCGCGCTGGACAATGACCTCAACGTCCGTGCCGTATGGGCCATGGGCAAGATTGTCGAAGGCACCAATACGTTGTTTTGACAAATAGGAATTTAGCGGCCGGAGGCCGCCGGAGAAGTTATAGGAGTTAAAGAAGTTATCACTTCGCTTCGCTCCGTTAGAAGTTAAAGCCAATACCTTGTGTATGGCATACATACAAATCGCCGGACCAACTATTGGCTTTAACTTCTGAGTCCGCCTTGGCGGACGATAACTTCTTCTAACTCCTTAACTCCTCAAAAATAAATTATCATTTAACTAATACAAGAAGTTATGCTGACACAACTCATAAACGGCCATATCCTGACCCCGCAAGGTTGGCTGAAAGACGGCTCGGTCCTCATCAACGACGGGAAAATACTGGAAGTAACCAATAGCGACTTGGCCGTCATCGGCGCCAAGGTCATCGACGCCAAGGGCATGTACATCGTCCCCGGCTTCATCTCCATGCACAGCCACGGAGGCGCGGGACACGACTTCACCGAAGCCACGCCCGAAGCCTTCCAAGCCATCGTGCAGGCACACCTGAAGCACGGGGCCACCTCCATCTTCCCCACGTTGTCCTCTGTTCCTTTCGACGTCATCCGCCAGGCCACGGGCATCTGCGAGGAGATGATGGCCCAACCGGACAGCCCTGTCCTCGGCCTCCACATCGAAGGCCCGTACCTCAGCCAGCGCATGGCCGGCAAGCAATGGGGCGACTCCTTGAAAGAACCTGATCCCGAGGAATACATCCCCTTGCTGGAGAGCACGCAGTGCATCAAGCGTTGGGACATCAGCCCCGAACTGCCGGGCGCGCACGACTTCGCACGCTACACTTCCGGCCGGGGCATCCTGACCGCCATCACGCACACCGAGGCCGAGTATCCCGAAATCAAAGCGGCCTTCGAAGCCGGATTCACCCATGCCGCACACTTCTACAACGCCATGCCGGGCTTCCACAAGCGTCGTGAATACAAGTACGAAGGTACCGTGGAGAGCGTCTACCTGATAGACGGAATGACCGTCGAGGTCATTGCCGATGGCGTCCACCTGCCCGCCACCATCCTGAAGCTGGTGTACAAGCTGAAAGGTGTGGAGAACACCTGCCTGGTGACGGACGCCTTGAAGTATGCCGCCTACGACGGGCCGATGGACGACCCGCGCTATGTGATAGAAGACGGCGTCTGCAAGCTGGCCGACCATCAGACCATCGCCGGAAGCATTGCTTCGGTGGATCGCCTGGTGCAGGTGATGGTGCACAAGGCCGGCATTCCCTTGGCCGATGCCGTGCGCATGGCTTCCGAGACGCCTGCCCGTGTCATTGGCGTGGCCGACCGCAAGGGTACGCTCCAGAAGGGCAAGGACGCGGACATCGTCATCCTGGACAAGGATGTGAACGTCCGTTGCGTCTTCTCTTACGGCAACATCGTGGAAGGCACGAACACGATGATACACTAAGGAAGTGGTGAACTGACATCGCAACTGATTGGTTAGGCGCGGATTGCGCGGATTTCACGGATATTTTTCACGAATTTGCCCGTGTAATCCGCATAATCCGTGCCTAATCTCATTTTTTTATACTACCTTTGTACCCCGAGCAATGCCGCCTCTGTTTGGCACGCATATACATATTATAATATATATAACCGTATAGATATGATTCTCTTTTTCAGAACCCCCTCGCAGAGCGTGATTGCCGCCGAGTGCGACCACACGCCCGATGCTGCGGACATCCGCAAACTTTGCTGGCTTTTTGGGGAGGCTACCCCCGAGACTGAAAACAACCTGACGGGACACTTCGTGGGCCCGCGCCGCGAGATGATTACCCCGTGGAGCACCAATGCTGTGGAGATTACCCAAAACATGGGTTTCAAGGGCATCGCGCGCATCGAGGAATATTTCCCCGTGAAGGACGAGAACGCCGACCACGATCCGATGCTGCAACGTATGTACAAGGGCTTGGATCAGAATGTCTTCACTACCAACCGCAAGCCCGAACCCATCTTGCACATCGAGGATCTGGAAGCCTACAACGAGCAGGAAGGCTTGGCGCTCAGCCCCGAGGAAATCGCGTACCTGAAGAAGGTGGAGAAGGACCTCGGCCGTCCGCTGACCGACAGCGAAGTCTTCGGCTTTGCACAGATTAACTCCGAGCATTGCCGTCACAAGATATTCGGCGGCACGTTCATCATCGACGGCGAGGAGAAGGAGTCTTCTCTCTTCCAGATGATCAAGAAGACCACCAAGGAGAATCCCAACAAAATCATATCCGCCTACAAGGACAACGTGGCCTTTGCCGAAGGACCCGTCATCGAGCAGTTTGCCCCGGCAGACCATTCGAAGCCCGACTATTTCCAGGTGAAGGACATCAAGAGCGTCATTTCCCTGAAGGCGGAGACGCACAACTTCCCCACCACCGTGGAGCCGTTCAACGGCGCCTCGACGGGTACGGGCGGAGAAATCCGTGACCGTATGGGCGGCGGCAAGGGCTCTTGGCCCATCGCAGGTACGGCGGTGTACATGACTTCCTATCCCCGCACGGAGGAAGGCCGTCCCTGGGAAGAAATCCTGCCCGTGCGCAAGTGGCTCTACCAGACGCCCGAACAGATACTTATCAAGGCATCCAATGGTGCCAGTGACTTCGGCAACAAGTTCGGCCAGCCGCTCATCTGCGGCTCCGTGCTGACTTTCGAACACAAGGAGACGCCCGAAGATGCCGAATATGGCTACGACAAGGTCATCATGCTGGCCGGTGGCGTGGGCTACGGCACCGAGCGCGACTGCCAGAAAGGCAAGCCCGAGGCAGGCAACAAGATTGTGGTGATGGGCGGCGACAACTACCGCATCGGCTTGGGCGGCGGCTCCGTGTCGTCCGTGGACACAGGCCGGTATAGCAGCGGCATCGAACTGAACGCCGTGCAGCGTGCCAACGCCGAGATGCAGAAGCGTGCCTACAACGTGGTGCGTGCCCTCTGCGAGGAAGATACCAACCCCGTCGTTTCCATCCACGACCACGGGTCGGCCGGACACGTCAACTGCCTCTCCGAACTGGTGGAGGAGTGCGGTGGCCTGATAGACATGAGCAAGTTGCCCATCGGCGACAAGACGCTTTCCGCCAAGGAAATCATCGCCAATGAGAGCCAGGAGCGCATGGGCCTCCTCATCAAGGAGGAAGCCATCGAGCACGTGGCCAAGATTGCCGAGCGCGAGCGTGCCCCGATGTACGTCGTGGGCGAGACCACGGGCGACCACCGCTTTGCCTTCCAGCAGGCAGACGGGGTGCGTCCCTTCGACTTGGCGGTTGACCAGATGTTCGGCTCGTCGCCCAAGACTTATATGGTGGACAAGACTGTGGAGCATCACTATGCTATGCCGACCTACGAGCTCTCCAAACTGCATGAATACCTGGCCAATGTGCTCCAATTGGAAGCCGTGGCGTGCAAGGATTGGCTGACCAACAAGGTGGACCGCTCAGTAACGGGCAAGATTGCCCGCCAGCAATGCGTGGGCGAACTCCAGTTGCCTTTGAGCGACTGTGGCGTGGTGGCTTTGGACTACCGGGGCGAGAAAGGCATTGCCACCGCTTTGGGCCATGCACCCCAGGCTGCTTTGGCCGACTCGAAGGCGGGTTCCGTCCTCTCCGTGGCCGAAGCCCTGACCAACCTTGTTTGGGCACCTATGGCCGACGGGTTGGACAGCGTTTCCCTCTCTGCCAACTGGATGTGGCCCTGCCGCTCGCAAGAGGGCGAGGATGCTCGTCTCTATACTGCCGTGCAGGCATTGAGCGATTTCTGCTGCGCCCTGCGCGTCAATGTGCCCACGGGCAAGGACTCCCTGTCCATGACGCAGAAATATCCTGACGGCAGCAAAGTCATCTCTCCGGGCACGGTCATCGTGTCTGCCGGAGGCGAGGTGAGCGACGTGAAGAAGGTCGTTTCGCCCGTCTTGGTCAATGACCCGCACACGACGCTCTACCACATCGACTTCAGCTTCGACACCTTGAAGCTGGGCGGCTCGGCCTTCGCGCAATCATTGGGCAAGGTGGGCAGCGACGTGCCTACGGTGCAGAACCCTGAATACTTCCGCGATGCCTTCTTGGCCGTGCAGGATTTGATAAACAGAGGCTTGGTATTGGCCGGACACGACATCTCGGCCGGCGGTCTCATCACCACCCTGCTGGAGATGTGCTTCTCCAACATGGAGGGCGGACTGGAAATCAGCCTCGACAAGATAAAGGAAGACGACCTCATCAAGATACTCTTTGCCGAAAATCCGGGCGTGGTCATCCAGGTGGCCAACAAGCACAAGGATTTGGTGAAGAAGATACTGGAAGATGCCGGCGTGGGCTACGTCAAGCTGGGCAAGCCCACCGATGAACGCCATATCCTCGTGGAGAAGGACGGTGCCACCTACCAGTTCGGCATTGACTATATGCGTGATGTGTGGTACTCCACTTCCTATCTCTTGGATCGCCGCCAGTCGATGAATGGTTGCGCCAAGGCCCGTTATGAGAACTACAAGATGCAGCCCGTGGAACTGGCCTTCATGCCCGGCTTCACCGGCAAGCTCTCCCAATACGGCATCAGCCCCGACCGCCGCACGCCGACAGGCATCCGCGCCGCCATCATCCGCGAGAAGGGCACGAACGGCGAGCGTGAGATGGCTTACTCCCTCTACCTGGCTGGTTTCGACGTGAAGGACGTGACCATGACCGACCTTGTCAGTGGCCGCGAGACGCTGGACGATGTCAACATGATTGTCTTCTGCGGCGGCTTCTCCAACTCCGACGTGCTCGGCTCCGCCAAGGGATGGGCCGGTGCCTTCCTGTTCAACCCGAAGGCGAAGGAAACCCTTGACCGCTACTATGCCCGCGAGGACACGTTGTCTTTGGGCGTGTGCAACGGCTGCCAGCTGATGATGGAGTTGAATCTCATCGCCCCCGAGGACGAAAAGCGCATCCGCATGTTGCACAACGATTCGCACAAGTTCGAGAGCCGCTTCCTGGGCGTCACCATCCCGACTAACCGCAGCGTGATGTTCGGCTCGCTCAGTGGCAGCAAGCTGGGCATCTGGGTGGCCCACGGCGAAGGCAAGTTCTCCCTGCCCTACGACGAGGACCATTACAACATCGTGGCGAAGTACAGCTACGACGAGTATCCGGGCAACCCCAACGGTTCGGACTATTCCGCCGCTGCCGTGGCCAGTGCCGATGGACGCCACTTGGCCATCATGCCCCACTTGGAGCGTGCCATCTTCCCGTGGCAGAACGCCTGCTATCCCGCCGACCGCCTGCATTCCGACCAGGTGACGCCGTGGATGGAGGCCTTCGTCAACGCCCGCCGTTGGATAGAGAACAAGCTGGGGAAATAAATCCCCCAGGCACTTGGAATTACCCGCGGGATAGCCCACAAACTACCCGCGGGGATTTTTGTTGGTAGTCTTTAATGATGTGATAAACAGATGATAATGCCTCTCTTATTATGCCTGTATAACGTATGCGTGCCCTGTGCCTTGTCCGCTTTTCCCTTGGCGTTGACCGGGACTTTGTCCGCGCGGGTCAATACGTGGATGTGGGTGATTTGTGTGTTGGCTGCCTTGGTCTTGCTGGTGGTCACTTGGCGCGACTGGCTCATCCGGAAGCAGCGCAAGCGCTACGATGACAAGGTGCGCGATTTGGTCCGCACCCTCTACGGCATCCGTTTGCCTTTGGCTTCCATCAAGGCGCCGCTGGAGGAACTGGCCGGACAAGGGAGCTTGAGCGATGAGGAACGGAACCGCATCTGTACGGCCTTGCGTCATACGGATTCCTTGCTTGACTTGGTGGAAAACCTCAAGAAGGAGTGGCAGATGAACGTGTGGTCCGATGAGGACGGCATCGCGGACGATGAGCTGAACGCTCGCCTGGAGGAAATCATGGCATTCTTCCGCCTCTATGCCGATGAGGCCCAAGGCAGGAATGGCCTGTCGCCTTCGGGATGTACCAATTGCAACAACGAGCTGGATTGGAAGTTCATCGCCTCCGTCCAGAAGGCAGTGGAAGACAATATGGACACGCCGGGCTTTACGGTGGATACCCTATGCAGTATGCTCAACATGAGCCGCACCAGCTTCTACAACAAGCTGAAGGCCCTCACCGACCAGGCACCGGCCGACTATGTGCGCCTCATCCGGCTGAACCGCGCTAAGCAACTGTTGAGGGAGCAACGCTATACGGTCAGCGAGGTGGCCGGGATGACGGGGTTCAGTGATGCCGCCTATTTCCGCGAGGTGTTCAAAAAGCATTACCACATCAGCCCCACCCAATACGCCAAGGGCGAGGAACCAAAACCTGCATCGAAATGAACCTGTATTTAGAAGCTTTTTCCATTTTCTTCAAGATTGGCGCCTTCACCATCGGCGGTGGTTATGCGATGGTGCCCCTGATAGAAGACGAAATCGTGACCAAACGCCGTTGGCTGGCCAAGGAGGACTTCATCGACCTGCTGGCCATCGCCCAGTCATCGCCGGGCATCCTGGCGGTGAACATCTCCATTTTCATCGGTTATCGGCTGAAGGGAGTGCCGGGCAGCATTGTCACCGCCTTGGGCACAGTGCTTCCGTCTTTCCTCATCATCTTGGCCATCGCGCTGTTCTTCCACAACTTCAAGGACAGCGTTGTGGTGGAGCGCATCTTCAAGGGCATCCGTCCGGCGGTGGTGGCCCTGATTGCCGCGCCCACGTTCAGTATGGCCAAGTCCGCGAAGATTACCAAATACAACGTGTGGATTCCTGTCGTGTCCGCCTTGCTCATTTGGTTGCTGGGCTTCTCGCCCATTTGGATTATCATCGCGGCGGGCGTGGGCGGATTCATTTATGGTAAATGTTGTAAATAGGAATTTAATTTTGGCGCGGATTACGCGGATTTCACGGATATATTATTTGTGAAACCATTAGCATTCATAATTCTATAATAAAACTTAGTCCGTGAAATCCGCGCCCAAAAAACCGATAAATTATCATCTAAATCTATGATTTTTCTTCAACTCTTCTACACCTTCTTCAAGATAGGCCTTTTCGGCTTCGGCGGGGGCTATGCCATGCTCTCGATGATACAGGGCGAGGTGGTGACGCGCCACGACTGGCTCTCGCCCCAGGAGTTCACGGATATTGTGGCCATCAGCCAGATGACGCCCGGACCCATCGGCATCAATTCGGCCACGTATGTGGGCTATGACGCTATTGTCAATGCCGGCTACGGTATGGGGTGGGGCATCTTCGGCTCGGCGTTGGCCACGTTTGCCGTGGTGTTGCCCTCGTTCATCCTGATGCTCACCATCAGCAAGTTCTTCTTGAAATACCAGAAGCATCCCGTGGTGGAGTCCGTGTTCAGCGGGCTGCGTCCGGCAGTGGTGGGACTGCTGGCTTCGGCCGCCCTGGTGCTGATGAATGTGGAGAACTTCGGTTCGCCCACGGAAGACACCCGCTCGTTCGTCATCAGTTGCCTGATTTTCCTGGTTGCCTTTGTCGGCACGAGGCGATACAAGGTCAATCCCATCTTGATGATTGTGCTCTGTGGGGAGGCTGGTGTATTGCTCTATTAATCAGTGATATAATGGTTCCAGCTTTTTCCAAAGCCTGGAACCTTTGTATCCAGTGCCTGGATACGTCGGTTCCAGTGCCTGGATACGCTGGTTCCAGTGCCTGGATACAACGGTTCCAAGGTATGGAACCGGCTTGGAACGTTTTTGGAAAAGAATATTTCAGATATGGAAAAGAATACGATTACTTTCGCACAGAATGTCCTCCTGTTGGACGTGACATGTATCAATGAGACTGTTTATGGTGCCAAGCACTTCTTGGGCGAACGCCTGGGACGGAAGTTGCCGGACACCAATTTGGTGGATTGGCTGATTTGCCTGGGGCTGGATGCCGGCTTGCGCGGCGAGGAGAACGAAGTGCAGGTCCTCCTGGTGGCCGACGAAGACGCGCATTGGCTGAAAGAATGTGAGCCTGCCGACCTCAGTGAGCTGGACGGGAACGCCTGCCGGACCTCCTTGGGCGAATATGCCTTCTCTGTGGTTCCCTCGGCGGGGATGGTGTCCCGTGCGGCATTGTTCAACGAGCTGGTGCAACTGGCCCTCGATGCCAAGGAGGTGGAGCGGCTGATGGTGGTGCCCCGTTTCAGCGAATACGGGCAGGAGCTGGCCAAGACCTTTCACGATTTCTGCGAGGACAAGGAACTGGACCAGGCCGACAAGGCCCTTTGCTTCCTGATGGAAGAGCCGGAAGGGGTGTTGCGTTGCCGGACGGACTTGGCGACCTATTCCCTGCTGCACATCTGGGGCGTTTCGCCGGAGGACTTGTAAATCCCGGCAATTCGTCGTACCTTTGCAGCCCCGAATCGGGAATGTCGTAATTTTAATACTCTTCAAATGACAGTGAAACAGAATCCTCTGCAACTTCATCGCAAGAATGTCTATGTGGCCATCCTGGCCGTGCTCTTTGTCTGCCTGATGCTGGACTATGTGCCCGGCGTGGCTCCCTATGTTTCTTGGGTCACCCCGCCCGTGGCCTTGTTCTTGGGTCTGGCCTTTGCCTTGACATGCGGGCAGGCGCATCCCAAGTTCAACAAGAAGATGTCCAAGTACCTGCTGCAATATTCGGTGGTCGGCTTGGGCTTCGGCATGAACCTGCACGCCTCGTTGGCTTCCGGCAAGGAAGGGATGGAGTTCACCATCCTGTCCGTGATAGGCACGTTGGTCATCGGCTGGTTCATCGGGCGCAAGTGCCTGAAGGTGGACCGCAATACGTCCTACCTCATATCATCCGGCACCGCCATCTGCGGAGGCAGTGCCATCGCCGCCGTCGGCCCGGTGCTGAAGGCCAAGGACGAGGAGATGTCCGTGGCGTTGGGCACCATCTTCATCCTCAATGCCATTGCCCTCTTCATCTTTCCGGTGATTGGCCATGCCCTGAACATGGGGCAGCACGAGTTCGGCACGTGGGCGGCCATCGCCATCCACGACACCAGTTCCGTGGTGGGAGCCGGCGCGGCCTACGGCGAAGAGGCGTTGAAAGTGGCCACGACCATCAAGCTGACCCGCGCCTTGTGGATTATCCCCCTGGCCATAGCCACTTCGTTCATCTTCAAGAGCAAAGGCAAGAAAATCAGCATCCCTTGGTTCATCTTCTTCTTTGTCCTGGCCATGGTGTTCAATACCTATGTGCTGGGCCGCACGGAGACGGGCGTGATGGTAGGCGACTTTATCAATGACTTTGCCCGCAAGATGCTGACCATTACGCTGTTCTTCATCGGCGCTTCCCTTTCACGCGATGTCCTGAAGGCCGTGGGCATCCGTCCGCTGGTGCAGGGCGTGCTGCTGTGGGTGGTTATCAGTGTGGGGACGCTGGCGTATATCTATTTGTAATTTGTTGAAAGCCTGAAACAAGAAAACCGTTCCCCCAGAATAGACAAGGAGGGGAACGGTTTTACCACAAACAAACATAAACAGGACTGCTACTAATACTAGCTTGGGGAAACTCATATACTGTAATAACAAAAGGTATTAAGGTTAGAGGTATGAGAGTGCCCCGATAATATCCCCTCAAAGAGCGTGCCACGCTTGTTGATGCCCTTTGAATGGTGTGGCATTGGGGAATTTTGTGGAAAAGTGTGGTGTGGGTGGGGAATATTTCCACACTTCGTCAAGCCTCTATCCCGTATAGCTTCAGTTTGTTGTACAGCGTTTTGCGGTCGATGCCCAGCAAGACGGCTGCACGGCTCTTGTTGTGCCCCGTTTGTCGCAGGGCTTCGATGATGTGCTGTTTTTCCGTCTCTTCGTTGCGCAGAGGCAGGATGGCGGGCGAGGGATGCGTGTCGATTGGGTCGTCCAGTTCACTCAACTCCTTGGCGGTGACGTATGGGCCTTCGGCCAAGAGGGTGGCGCGGCGGATGGTGTTTTTCATTTGGCGCAGGTTGCCCGGCCAAGGGTGGTTCTGCAACAGCCTGCACGCACGGTCGTCAAAGCCGATGAGCTGCTTACCCATCTCGCGGTTGGCCTGGTCAAGGAAGAGGTTGGCGAAGAGCAGGATGTCTTCTTGCCGGTCTTTCAAGGCGGGGATGCGGAGGGTGAACTCGTTGATGCGGTGGTAGAGATCTTCGCGGAACGTGCCTTTTTCGATGGCTTGCTCCAGGTTCTCGTTGGTGGCCGACACCAGGCGAACGTCCACTTGGATTTCCTTGTTGGAGCCGATGGGGCGTATCTTCCGTTCTTGCAGGGCGCGGAGCAACTGTATCTGCACCTCATAGCTCAGGTTTCCGATTTCGTCCAAGAAAATGGTGCCGCCGTTGGCTTCGACGAAGGCTCCCGTCTTGTCGCTCAGTGCGCCGGTGAAGGCGCCCTTCACATGACCGAAGAATTCCGAGGCGGCCAGTTCCTTGGGGATGGAGCCACAGTCAATGGCAATGAAAGGATGGTGCGCACGCTTGCTCAGCTCATGGATGCGGTGGGCCACATACTCCTTGCCCGTGCCGCTCGCCCCGTTGATGAGGACGGACATCGTGGTGGGAGCCACCAGCTTGACGTAGTTGTAGAGCTGGTGTGCGGCATCGCTTTCTCCCTCCAGGAAATCGGAGGTCACGGCTGCCAAGGCCATGGGGACTTCCGGTTGCCGGGCGGGGGAGGCGTTCAATGCTTCGCCAATCTTCCTCAGCAGTTCGTCCGGATTGACGGGTTTGGCCACGTAGTCGCGGGCTCCCAGCTTCATGGCTTGCACGGCGGACTGGATGTCGGCATAGCCCGTCATGATGATGAGGGGGATGGGCAATTGTTTCTCGGCCAGCCAGCGGAGCAGGTCGGTGCCGTCGTGGTCGGGCAGGCGAAGGTCGGACAGAATCAAATCCACGTTCTCCGTTTCGATATGCTTGCGGGCGCGGGCCACATTGCTGGCCGAGGCCACTGCAAAGCCTTGCTTTCCCAGCCACGTTTTCAGCATCATGCCATACGTGAGGTCATCTTCTACGATTAAAATGGATTGCATTGCCATCTCTTTAGGTTTCTTTTGCCAGACAAAGGTAAGCGGTTTTGGCTGAAAGTCGTATATTTGCAGGCTTAAATTAAACAAAAAGGAAAATGAAACGAAACATCATTGTCATATTAACCCTGCTTGCCTGCGGGCTGACCGCCTGCAAGCCGGGAGCAAATCAAGGAAAAATGGAAACAAGACTGAAGATTGAGACCACCGCGGGAGACATCGTGGTGAAGCTCTACAACGAGACCCCGAAACACCGTGACAACTTCATCAAGCTGGCCAAGGAGGGCACGTACGACGGCACCCTCTTCCACCGGGTCATCAAGGACTTTATGATTCAGGCGGGCGACCCGCAGAGCAAGAACGCCCCCAAGGGCCAGGCATTGGGACGGGGCGACGTGGGCTACACCATTCCCGCCGAGTTCGTTTATCCCCAATACTTCCACAAGCGCGGGGCCTTGTCAGCCGCCCGCCAAGGGGACAATGTGAATCCGGAAAAGGAATCTTCGGGTTGCCAGTTCTACATCGTCACGGGCAAGGTTTACAACGACCAGTCCCTGCTGGACATGGAGGAGCAAATCAACCAGATGCGCTTGCAGAACGTGTTCAACGCATTGGCCCAGAAGCGCATGAAGGACATCTACAAGATGCGCCGCGAGGGCGACCAGGACGGCCTGATGCAGCTGCAGGACGAACTGATAGAACAGGCCGAGAAGGAGTTGGCCGGCAAGCCCCGCTTCCAGTTCACGCCCGAGCAGGTGAAGGCTTACACCACCGTGGGCGGCACACCCCACTTGGACGGCGAGTACACCGTCTTCGGCGAAGTGCTGGAGGGCATGGACGTGGTGGACAAAATCCAGCGCGTCAAGACCGACCGCAACGACCGCCCCGAGGAGAATGTAGTCATCAACAAGGTCACTGTCCTTGAAGATTAACAAGCACATATTGGACAACGGCCTGCGGCTGGTGCACCACGAGGACACCACCACGCAGATGGTGGCGCTGAACATCGTCTATGATGTCGGCTCGCGCGACGAGCATCCGGACCATACCGGTTTCGCCCACCTGTTCGAGCACCTGATGTTCGGCGGGTCGGTGCATATCCCCGACTATGACACCCCCTTGCAGCAGGCGGGCGGGGAGAACAACGCGTGGACCAACAACGACATCACCAACTACTACCTCACCGTGCCGCGCGCCAATGCCGAGACAGGCTTCTGGCTGGAGTCCGACCGTATGCTGGAGCTGGCCTTCAGTCCGCGGAGCCTGGAGGTGCAGCGCGGCGTGGTGATGGAGGAGTTCAAGCAACGGTGCCTGAACCAGCCCTACGGCGACGTGAGCCACCTGATGCGTCCCCTGGCCTACCGCGTGCATCCCTACCGTTGGCCCACCATCGGCAAGCAGCTGAGCCACATTGCCGATGCCACGTTGGACGAGGTGAAGGACTTCTTCTTCCGCCACTATGCCCCGAACAATGCCGTGCTGGCCGTGACGGGCAACCTGTCATGGGACGAGACGCGCCGCCTGGCCGACAAGTGGTTTTCTCCCATCCCCCGGCGCGACATTCCGGTGCGGAGGCTGCCGCAAGAGCCTGTGCAGACGGAGGAACGCCGCCTCACTGTCGAACGGAACGTGCCCCTCGATGCCTTGTACATGGCTTTCCACATGTGCGGACGGGATGAGGCGGACTATTATGCCTTCGACATCCTGTCCGACATCCTGAGCAACGGGCGTTCCAGCCGCCTGACGCGCCGCCTGGTGCAGGAGCGGAAACTGTTCTCCAACATTGACGCCTATATCTACGGTTCGCGCGACGCGGGCTTGCTGAACATCAGCGGGCGGCCCTCGGCGGGCGTCCCGTTGGAAGAGGCCGAGGCTGCCGTGTGGGAGGAACTGGAGCGGCTGCGGGAAGAGCCCGTGGAGCACCGTGAGCTGGAGAAGGTAAAGAACAAGTTCGAGTCCACCCAGATATTCGGCAACATCAACTACCTGAACGTGGCCACCAACCTCGCCTGGTTCGAGCTGACGGGCGAGGCAGAGGACATAGACCGCGAGGTGGGCCGCTACCGTGCCGTCTCGTCCGCCCAACTGAAGGACGTGGCACACCGGGCTTTCCGTCGTGAGAATGCCAACATCCTGTATTACAAACGTCTTTCCAAAGAAGAATGAACCGACTATTGCAGACATACGGTGCCCACTACCGCGCACTCTTCACGTTGGGGATGCCCATCGTGGTGGGGCAGCTGGGCGTCATCATCCTGGGCTTTGCCGACACGCTGATGGTGGGGCACCACAGCACCGTGGAACTGGGAGCCGCCTCGTTCGTCAACAACATGTTCAACCTGTGCATCATCTTCAGCACCGGCTTCAGCTACGGGCTGACCCCCGTGGTGGGTTCCTTCTATGGCGGTCGCCGGTTTGCCGAGGCGGGTCTGTCCCTGCGGTGCAGCCTGGTGGCCAACACGCTGGTGGCCCTGCTGGAGATGGCGGTGATGACCGTTCTCTACCTGAACCTGGAGCGGCTGGGGCAGCCCGACGAACTGATACCCCTCATCAAGCCCTATTACCTGGTGTTGCTGGTGTCGCTGGTGTTCGTCATGCTGTTCAACGCCTTCAAGCAGTTCACGGACGGTATCACGGACACGCAGACGGCCATGTGGATATTGCTGGGCGGCAATGCCTTGAACATCGTGGGCAACTACGTCCTCATCTATGGCAAATGCGGCTTCCCCGAGTTGGGGCTGCTGGGCGCCGGGCTGAGCACGTTGCTGTCCCGCATCGTGATGGTGGTGGTGTTCGCATGGATAGTGTTGCGTGCCCGCCGCTTCCGCCGCTACCGGGTGGGCTTGCTGCGCCAGCGGTGGTCGTCCGTGCTGTTCCGCCGGCTCAATGCCTTGGGATGGCCCGTGGGCTTGCAGATGGGGATGGAGACGGCCTCGTTCAGCCTGAGCATCATCATGGTGGGCTGGCTGGGCACCATTGCCTTGGCCTCGCACCAGATCATGCTGACCATCTCGCAGTTCACCTTCATGATGTTCTACGGCATGGGGGCGGCGGTGGCTGTGCGCGTCAGCAATTACCACGGCGTGGGCGACGTGCAGAACGTGCGCCGCACGGCCAATGCGGGCTTCCACCTCATCCTGCTGATGGCGGTGGTGCTGCTGAGCATCGTCTTTGCCTGCCGCTATTCGGTGGCGGGGTGGTTCACGGACAGTGCCGAGGTGGCCGCGCTGGTGCCTGCCCTGTTCCTGCCTTTCCTGGTCTATCAGTTTGGCGACGGCCTGCAAATCACCTTCGCCAATGCCCTGCGCGGCATCGCGGACGTCAAGCCGATGATGCTGATGGCCTTCGTGGCCTATTTCATCGTCTCCCTGCCCGTGGGCTACCTGTTCGCCTTCGTGCTGGACTGGGGGTTGGTGGGCATCTGGACGGCGTTCCCCTTCGGGCTGACCACGGCAGGGGTCTTGTTCTGGCTCCGTTTCCGTAGCCAGACCCGTGTTCACGTCCCTCGTTAGGGGTGCCGTCGTTCCCTGTGGGTGGGAAATTCTTTTCCCTGCTGGTGGGAAATCTTTTTCCCTGCTGGTGGGAAATCTTTTTCCCTGCTGGTGGGAAATCTTTTTCCCTGCTGGTGGGAAATCTTTTTCCCCGATAGTGGGAAAGCCTTTTCCCTGCGGGAGGGAATGTTTGTCCCTCCTGTGGGGTAATGATTAATGGTATTTGTGAAGTATGAATAATGTATCCCGATTCAAGGTCATCGTCAGTTACACGGCGTTGCTGGCGGTACTGTTCTTCTCCCTCTACTTCGTGCATAGGGAGATGGGTGTCCTCATGCAGACCGACGGGCATGACGAGCAGTGGGTGGACAGCCTGTCCGCCTTGCTGCAAGAGAAAGACGAGAACACTGTCCGCATCCTGCGCACCCTGGCCGAGGTGAACGACAGCCTGATTTCCACCACCGAGATAGAGGACATCCTCACTACCCAGGACACCATGCCTGTGCAGCCCCGCGTGAAGCGGCGGTTGGTGCATCACCGGGATACGGTGGTGACACCCCCTCCGCCCCGGCAGAAAAAGGGGTTCTTCAAGCGGCTTCGCGAGGCTTTCTCGCCCCCCGAGCCGGATTCGTCCATCCAGGTGAAGTCTTCGGTGGAATACATCGTGGATACGTTGGAGGAGGCTTATAATCCTGTGGATTCCCTGCAAGCCCGCCTGCGCGAGGTGGTGCGGCGCGAGCGGGAGGTGAACACCGTCATCAGCCGCCGCAAGCAACGCCTGCAAGCCGTCAATGCCCGGCTGACGTCCCGCATAGACTCCCTGTTGAAGCAGTATGAGGAGGAAACCCTGCAGCAGGTGCGTGCCGACGCCAAGCGCCGGAAGGAGCTGCGCCAGAACTCCGCCCGTACTGTCGGGGCCATTGCGGTGGGTGCCGTGTTGCTGGCTGCCTTCTTTGCGATAGTGATAGGGCGCGACATTGCCCGCAACAACCGCTACCGGCGCGAGTTGGAGGAAGCCCGCCGCAAGGCTGAAGACTTGCTGGCCGTGCGCGAGCAACTGATGCTGGCCATCACGCATGACTTCAAGGCGCCGCTGGGCTCCATCATCGGCTATGCCGACCTGCTGTCCCGCCTCACCGTGGATGGCCGCCAGCGGTTCTACCTGGACAACATGAAGCAGTCGTCGCAACACCTGCTGAGGCTGGTCACCGACCTGCTGGACTTCCATCGCCTGGACCTCCACAAGGCCGAGGTACACCGTGTCCCCTTCCATCCGGCTCGTCTGTTGGAGGAAATCTGCACCAGCTTCCGGCCGCTGACGTCGGACAAGGGCTTGGAGCTGCATTGCCGGTTGGCGCCGGAGTTGTCGGCTGCATACGTCTGCGACCCTCAGCGGTTGCGGCAGATTATCAACAACCTCTTGTCCAATGCCGTGAAGTTCACCGGGCGGGGCAGCGTCACCCTTTCCGCCACATACGGGGACGGTCATCTGGTCGTGTCTGTGGCCGACACGGGCTGTGGCATGAAGCCGGAGGACCGCGACCGCATCTTCCAGGAGTTCACGCGCCTGCCCGGGGCACAAGGACAGGAGGGCTTCGGCCTGGGGCTTTCCATCGTGCGGATGCTGGTGCAACTGTTGGGCGGCACCATCGACGTGGAGAGCGAGCTGGGCAAGGGCAGCACCTTCACCGTCCGCATCCCGATGCCCCGGACGCAAGAGGCGGCTGTGGAGGAGGCGGAGCCTGTTCCGGAGGACCTTCCGGCGGCCGGTGCCTGCCGCTTGTTGTTGATAGACGATGACCGCATCCAGCTCACGCTGACTTCGGCCATGCTGAAGCAGCAAGGCATAGCCTCCGTGACGTGCCTGCAAGTGGACGAGTTGCTGGACGCCTTGCGTGCCGGCGGCTTCGATGCCCTGCTGACCGACGTGCAGATGCCTGCCATGAACGGCTTTGAACTCTTGCGCCTGCTCCGTGCGTCCAATATCCCGTTGGCGAGGGACATACCTGTCATTGCCGTCACGGCGCGCAATGATATGCCGCGCGAGTCGTTTGTGTCGGCTGGTTTTGCCGGTTGCCTGTACAAGCCGTTTGGGGTCCGGGAGCTGCTGGACGAGTTGGCGCATGTCGGGGTTGCCTTGTCCATGTCATCCCCGGCAGAGGAGGGGACGGCTGTGCCCAAGGAGGGACTGGATTTCTCCGTCCTGACCGCCTTCACGGGCGATGATGCCGAGGCGTCCCGGGCCATCGTGGAGAGTTTCGTGGAAGAGACCCGCCAAAACCTCCTCCGGCTGCGCGAAGCCTTGGGACGGGGCGATGTGGACGGCTTGGCTGCCGTGGCACACAAGATGATACCGCTGTTCACGCTGATAGGGGCCGGGCAGACTGTTACCTTGTTGCGGCGGTTGGAAGCCTCGAAAGGGCAGCTGTTGGACGGGGCGTTGAAGGCTGTGGCACAGGATGCCCTGGACGGTGTGGAAAAGGTGCTGGAGGCGGTTCCGTGACTTGGCCGTATGCATTTGGAGGTAAGTGTTTCCCGCCAGGCTTTGGTAGTTTGACTGAAAAGGTTTATTTTTGGGCGTTTTTATAAGGAATATGAAGTCGGTACGTACAGTTTGCATAGGTTTGGGTTATCGCGGCAGGCAGCTTTTCAGCCTGTTGCGCCGGATACCTTTCTTCCAGGTGGTGGCTGTGGCCGACCCTTGCCTGAATCGGGAGGGTGTTCCGGACGGCATCGTGTGTTATGACCGGGATGCGAATGACTATCTGCGGATGCTGGACGAGCAACGTCCGGAGTTGGCGGTGGTGGCATCGCCGTGGGCGTATCACGTAGACCACGCCTTGGCTTGCCTCCGGGCGGGTTGCCGGGTGGCCCTCGAGATCAAGGGCGGGCTGTGCGAGGGGGAATATGCCCCGCTCTCCGCCTTGGTCCGTCAGGCCGGGTTGGCGGTCTTTCCTTTGGAGAATACGTTGTTCCGGCGCGATGTCCTGGCTGTGTGGAACATGGTGCAGGCGGGCGTGTTGGGGGAGATTGTCCACATGCGGGGCGGTTACCGGCACGACCTGCGCGACCTCCTGTTGGACGATGCCGGCCGGCTGGGCAACCGCAAGAACACCGAGAGCGTGTGGCGTGCCCGGTTCTACCAGGAGGAGAACGGCGATGTCTATCCCACGCACGGGCTGGCTCCCTTGTGCCTCATTGGCGGCATCAATCGGACCGACCGGCTGAAACACCTGACATCGTTCGCGTCGAAGCCTGCGGGACTGCTGCACCGCATCCGCGAGCTGGGCGGTGACGACCGCGTGCGGGTGACGATGGGCGACGTGGTCATCACCCAGTTGGAGACGGAGCAGGGCGTCCTCATTTCCCTGACCCACGACACGACTTTGCCCCGCCCGCGCAGCCTGGACTTGGAGGTGCAGGGCACGAAGGGCCTGTGGCAGGGCGATGTCCACCGCATCTATGTGGAAGGTCCTGACAGGGCCGAGTGTTGGGAGGACGATGCTCCTTGGCTGACCCGTTATGAACACCCCTATTGGTCCCGTTGGGGACAGGAGGCTTTGCAGGCCGACAGCCACCATCAGGGGATGGACTACGTGATGCTGAAAGCCGTGGAGGAAGCCTTGTCCGGCGGCGTGCCTTACCCGGTGGGGGTGGAGGATTTGGCTATGTGGACGGCGGTGACTCCTTTGTCCGGGCGTTCGATAGCCGGGCGGTGTACCGTGGACTTCCGGTATTGAAAGACGGATGTCGGGCTCCGAGGCCTTCCTTGAAGCCTACAGGCACGTGAGTGATCAAGCTGTCTGTTGAATTGGGGGCAGTCTATGCGCGGATTTGAAAAAAGTTTTCCTATCTTTGCCCCAACCCTTTAAACATACAGCTTATGACACCGATAATCAGACGTTATCCGATAGGCATCCAGACTTTTGAGAAGTTACGGAAAGAGAATTACCTTTATATAGACAAAACACAGTATGTCTATCGTATGGTGCAATCCAATGCGCAGTATATGTTTCTGAGCCGTCCGCGACGTTTTGGCAAGTCCTTGCTGACGAGCACTATCCATGCTTATTTTGAAGGACGCAAGGACTTGTTTGAGGGACTTGCCATTGAGAAGTTGGAAACGGAATGGGTGTCCTATCCGGTGCTGCATTTCGATATGAGTTTAGGGAAACATTTGGATAAAGATGCCTTGTCCCGGTATCTTCATTACCTTCTTCAAGAAAATGAAAAGCGTTTAGGAGTTGTCCCGTCACAGGTAACGGATGTCAATATCCGACTCACGGAACTGATTTCCAATGTGTATATCCAAACCGGCCGCCAAGTGGTGGTGTTGATTGACGAATATGATGCGCCGCTGTTGGACGTGATGCACGAGGAAGAGAATTTGCCGGCATTGCGCAACGTGATGCGCAATTTCTACAGTCCGCTAAAGGCTTGCGACCCTTATTTGCGGTTTGTGTTCCTGACAGGCATCACCAAGTTCTCCCAGTTGAGCATCTTCAGCGAACTGAACAACATCAAAAACATCAGCATGGATGAGGAATATGCGGCCATCTGCGGCATTACGGAAGAGGAGATACGGACGCAGATGGGGGAAGATCTGGAGAAGCTGGCCGGCAGACTGGAGGTGAGTCCGGAAGAGGCGTTTGCCCGTTTGAAGGAGAATTACGACGGGTATCACTTCACGTGGCCTTCGCCGGACGTGTACAATCCTTTCAGCCTGCTGAATGCCTTTGCGGACGGCAAGCTGAATTCCTATTGGTTCGGCAGCGGCACACCTACTTATCTGATAGAGATGCTGCGCAAATATAAAGTGGAAGCAACGGGAATCGGTGGCCGCCGGGTGAAGGCTGTGGCCTTTGATGCACCGACGGAGCGGATGACCAGCATAACGCCTTTGCTCTATCAAAGTGGCTACATCACCATCAAGGACTATAATAAGCTGATAGACATCTATACGTTGGACATACCCAACCGGGAGGTGCGCATAGGGTTGATGGAGAGCCTGTTGCCTTGCTATATCCCGCCTCGTGAGACAGAGAATGCCACGAGCATGGTGGCTTTCTTGTATGAAGCCCTGACACGGGACGACATGGATGCTGCCTTGCGTCTGTTGCAGGAGTTCCTCTCCACGGTGCCTTATTGTGATCATACGGATTATGAGGGACATTACCAGCAGGTGTTTTACATCATTTTCAGCCTGTTGGGCAGTTATGTGGACGTGGAGGTGCGCACGCCCCGTGGACGGGTGGACGTGGTGATGCGGACGCATTCCACCCTGTATGTCATGGAACTGAAGCTGGACAAGGATGCAAATGCCGCAATGGAACAGATAGACTTGAAGAAGTATCCGGAGCGGTTTGCCTTGTGCGGGTTGCCAGTGGTGAAGGTCGGCATCAGTTTTGATAGTGAGACCCATACGCTGGGCGGCTGGAAAATAGAACCTGTGTCTGCAATGACAATTGCCAGCGTGCGATAGTACTGTTTGAACCATTGTCCCGGGTACCAAATGGCGGTTTTCCTGGTTTTTTCTTCCTTCTCCGGGACAGAATGTGGGAAATAATCGCTTACTTTGTGCTTCGTAAACCCTGATGAGTATGACAGAAGAGGTGGTGAAGAAGAAGAATCTGTGGCTGCGGGCGGCTTTGTGGGTGTTGCTCACGCCGATAGCCTTGTTCGTGTTGCTGATGGTGCTGCTCTATGTACCGGCGGTGCAGGACTTTATCCGCAGGCAAGCCGTGTCCGTGGCCGAGGAGGCTACCGGTATGCAGATGGCTGTGGACCGCATCGACCTGCGTTTCCCGTTGGACTTGGTGGTGCGCGGCGTGCAGGTGGTGCAGCCTGCCGACAGCACGACCCAATCTCCCGACACGTTGCTCACGTTGGGCAGCCTGAGCGTGCGCGTGCAGGCTTGGCCCTTGCTGCGCGGACAGGTGGAGGTGGACGGCGTGTTGCTGGAGGATGTGTCGGTCAACTCCGCCCGGCTGCTGGACGGGATGCAGATGGAAGGCACGTTGGGACGTTTCTTCCTCCGCAGTCACGGCGTGGACCTGAATCGGGAGAGTGTCATACTGAATAATGTGGAACTGGAAGATACCCACCTCCGGATGGTATTGGCCGACACGACTGCCGCGCCGCCGGACACGACCTCCACCGCCGTTCGTTGGAAAGTGCTGCTCCATACCCTTCAGTTGAAGGATGTTTCCGTGGACTTGCAGATGCCGTTGGACTCCCTGCGCCTCTCCGCCCGCCTGGGTGAGGCCCGCATCGACGAGGCCGAAGCCGACCTGGGGCGTCAGGCATACGGCTGGCAGAAGTTCCTGCTGGCGGGCACTGATTTGGAATATGACAGCGGCACGCCGCGGGACACGACCGGGATGTCCGAAGGGCTCGACCCCTCGCACATTGCCGTGCGCGATGTCCGGATAGGCATAGACTCTGTGCGCTATGAAGGACGGCAGATGAACGCCGTCATCCGCGAGTTCTCGTTGTATGAGCGTTCCGGCCTGAGCGTCACCTCGCTGACGGGACGCCTGACAGCCGATTCCACCTTGATACGGGTGCCTGCCTTGCAGTTGCAGACCCCGCACAGCCAGATCGACCTGACCGCGCAGACCTATTGGGAGCTGGTCAACATACCGACCACGGGCCGTCTTTCCGCCCGGCTGGATGCCCGCATCGGCAAGCAGGACGTGTTGCTCTTGGCCGGGGGCTTGCCGGAGAGCTTCAAGAAGGCTTATCCGTTCCATCCGTTGGTCATCCGTGCCGGTACGGAGGGCAACCTGAAGCAGATGCAAATCAGCCGCTTCTCCATCGATCTGCCCGGCGCCTTCTCGCTCAGCGGGGGAGGGGAGTTCTGGAACCTGACGGACAGCCTGGCCCGCAGTGGCAATATGGACCTGGAGATGCAGACGCGCGACCTGAACTTCCTGACCGCGCTCGGAGGATTGACACCGGACAGTTCCCTGGTCATCCCGGACAATATGCGGCTGGACACCCGCCTGACCGTGGAGGGCAATGCCTGTTCCGCCACCTTGGACTTGCAGGAGCAGGAAGGCTCGCTCAACCTGGCGGCCGCCTACGACCTGGGCGACGGGCGTTACCAACTCGACCTGCGGGCGGACTCGTTGCAGGTGAACCATTTCCTGCCCAAGGATTCCCTCTATACCCTTTCGGCCAAGCTGATGGCGCACGGCCAAGGCTTCGACTTCTCTTCCGCCAAGACTTCTGCCCAGGTGGATTTGGCCTTGGGCGAGTTGCAATACGGCAAATTGAGACTGACGGACGTGGACTTGCGGGCCGCCTTGCGCTCATCGGTCGCCTCGGTGCTGTTGCGCAGCGACAATGACCTGTTGCGGATGCAGTTGGCGGCTGACCTCCGCCTGGACCGCAAGTATATGGACGGCAAACTGAAGCTGGGGGTGCAGGACGTTGACCTGCATCGGCTGGGAGTCATCCCCCGCAAGCCCGAACACCTGTTGACCCTCGACCTGGCCGCCGAGGCCCGCCGGGATTCCATCAAGTTGCATGTGGGGGCGGGAGACCTGGACTTCAATTTCAAGGCCCGCAGCACCCTGAAGGAACTGCTGGAGAAGTCGGACCGCTTCATGGCCGTGCTGATGCAGCAGTGGGAGAACCGTCGGCTGGATCACGCCGCCTTGCGCCGCATCCTGCCCTCGGCGGGTATGCAGCTGACTGCCGGGCACGACAATCCCGCGGGTTATGTGCTGGCCACGCAGGGCATGACATTCGACCGCCTGAAGTTGCAGTTCGGCTTCACGCCGGAGTGGGGCATCAACGGGCGGGCGGCCGTGGAGGGATTCCGCACCGACTCCTTGCGGCTGGACACGCTGTTCTTTGCCGTACACCAGGACACCACCCGGATGCAGTTGCAGGGCGGCGTCATCAACGGTCCCAAGAACCCGCACTTCACTTTCCGCAGCTTCCTGACAGGTGAAATCCGCAACGAGGACGCCGAGCTGACCGTGAACTTCATTGATGCAGAGGGGAATACCGGCGTTCGGCTGGGCGTCAACGCGCGTCCCCTGACCGAAGGACATGGACGGGGCAACGGCGTGCTGCTGCGCCTGACGCCCGACGAACCCATCATCGCTTATCGTAAGTTCCGCTTCAACAACGGGCGCAACAGCATCTACTTCCACAAGAACATGCGCGTCTATGCCAACGTCGATATGGAGGGCGGCGACGGCATGGGCTTCCGGATGCAGTCCGACGTGAGCGACACCGTTTCCCTCCAGAACGTCAACGTGCAGCTGAACCGCTTCCGCCTGAGCGAATTGAGCGAAGTCTTGCCCTACCTGCCCCGGCTGACCGGCCTCTTTTCAGTGGAAGCCAACTATATACAGACTCCCGAAGCCCTGCAACTGGCCGCCGAGGCCGATATCGACTCGCTGACCTATGAGGGACGTCCGGTGGGCGATGTCGGGGCGGGCGTCACGTGGCTGCCTGCTTCCGAGCGGAGCCATTACCTCAGTGCCTATCTGGATTGCAATGACCGGCAGGTAGCCACGGTGGACGGCCTGCTGGGCACGGAGGCCGATGCGGACGCCCTCTCGCTGGATGCCTCGCTGGAGCGTCTGCCCCTGTCCGTGGCCAATGCCTTCGTGCCGGACGGGATGGCGGAGTTGTCCGGCTACCTGAACGGGGACCTCACCCTGAGGGGCACGTCGGCGAAGCCCGACCTGCAGGGCAGCATACAGATGGACACGGCCTCCGTCTATGTCCGCCAGGTGGGGGCACGCTATTACTTCGACGGGCGGCCCGTGCGCATTGCCGACAACCGGCTGACCTTCGACAAGTTCTCCCTCTACACCACCAGCCGCAACCCGTTCGTCATCGACGGCTCCGTCAGCTTTGCCGACTTGGCGCGTCCTTCGGCCGACCTGACCCTGCGTGCCGTCAACTACAACCTGCTGGATGCTCCCCATACCCGCGAGAGCCTGGTCTACGGCAAGGTGTTCGTGGACATCAACGCCTCCGTCCGAGGGCCGCTGGACGCCCTGACGATGCGCGGCAACATGAACCTGCTGGGCAACACCAACGTGACCTACGTCCTGACCGACTCGCCCCTGACGGTGGAAGACCGGTTGAGCGGGCTGGTCACTTTCACCTCCTTTGCGGACAGCGTGGCGACGGACACCCTGCAAGTGGCCGCCGTCCCCTTGGGCGGGATGGAGGTCTACATGTCCCTGCACATTGATGAGGCCGTGCGCCTGCGGGCGGACCTGACCCCGGCGGGCGACAAATACATCGAGCTGGAGGGTGGGGGCGACCTCAACCTGCAATACACCGCCCAGGGCGACATGAACCTGACCGGACGCTATACCCTCTCCGGCGGCGTGATGAAGTATTCGTTGCCTGTCATACCGCTGAAGGAGTTCCGTTTCAACACGGGCAGCTACGTGGACTGGCGCGGCGACGTGATGAATCCCACCCTGGACCTGAAGGCGACGGAGCGGATGCGTGCCTCCGTGTCCGACGGCGAGGGGGATGCCTCGCGCAACGTCAACTTCGACGTCAGCATCGGCATAGCGGGACGGCTGGAGTCGCCCGACCTCATCTTCGACATCGCCGCGCCCGAGGATGCCACCGTGCAGAACGAACTGCAGGCCATGGGCGCCGAGGAGCGCAGCAAGCAGGCCATCGCCATGCTGGCCACGGGCATCTACCTGAACAGCGGCGCCAAGGGAGGCGGCCTGTCCATGGGCTCTGCCTTGAACAGCGTCTTGCAGAGCCAGATAAACGCCTTGGCCGGGTCGGCGGTGAAGAACGCCAGCATCAGCGTGGGCGTGGAGGACCGCACGTCCGCCGAGACGGGCAGCACGCAGACGGACTACAGCTTCCGCTACTCGCAACGATTCTTCAACGACCGCTTCCAGGTGGTCATCGGCGGCAAGGTATCCACGGGTGCCAATGCCACCAATTCCGCCGAGTCGTTCATCGACAACATCTCGCTGGAATATCGGCTGGATAACTCCGGCACGCGCTACGTCCGCGTGTTCCACAACAAGAACTATGAGAGCGTGCTGGACGGAGAGATTACGGAGACGGGCGTCGGCCTCGTGCTGCGCCGCAAGCTGGACCGCGTGGGCGAACTGTTCATCTTCCGCAAGAAGAAGCCGCGTCGTCCCGAAGGGGAGGAAAAGGCCACCCCGGAGGAGCCGGAATCTTCACCAAGGTGACGGCGGGGTCGAGACCAAGGTGACGGCGAGGGCAAGACCTTGGTGACGACGAGGCCGAGACCAAGGTGAATCCGAGGACAAGACCTTGACGAGGCCGAAGTCTTCATGATAGTGAATCATTATACGATAAAAATATGAAACGAATGGACATACATCGCCTTTGGCGGTTCTTATATATAATAGGTGTATCCCTCCTGGCCGCCTGCTCCACCACGAAGCACCTGCCCGAGGGGGAAATCCTCTACATCGGCCAGCGGCCCACGCTGGTGGACAATCCCCAGCCCACCTCTGTGGGCGAGACCGCCTTGGAGGAAGTGGAGGCCGCCCTGGCCAAGGCGCCCAACAACTCCCTGCTGGGCAGCACGTCGGTGCGCATTCCCTTCCCCTTGGGCTTGTGGGTGTATAATGGCTTCCAGAAGTACGAGAAGGGGTTGGGCCGCTGGATCTTCAACCGCTTTGCCGCCGAGCCTGTGTTGCTATCCGGGGTGAATCCGGACATCCGCACCCAGGCCGCCACGAACCTGCTGCATGATTATGGCTATTTCCAAGGCAAGGTGACCCACCAGGTGCTGCCCCACGCCAAGGATTCGCTCAAAGCCCGCGTGCAGTATTCCGTCAATATGGGTCGCCCGTATTTCATTGACACCGTGGACTACCGGGGCTTCTCATCCCGCACCATGGCTATCCTGAAGCTGAGCCGTCGCCGTTCCCTCATTAGTCCGGGCGAGCAGTTCAACGTGCCCGACCTGGACGGCGAGCGTACCCGCATCAGCAACCTGCTGCGCAACGTGGGCTGCTATTATTTCCGTCCGGACTACCTGACCTACCAGGCGGACACAACCTTGGTGCCTGGGCACGTGTCGCTCCGTCTGGTGCCCGTGGCAGGGATGCCGGAGGTGGCCGAGAAGCCTTTCCGCCTGGGACGGAAATCCTTCCACCTGCTGGGCAAGAACGGCGAGGCGCCCAATGACAGCCTGGTCTACAAGGACCTGACCATCTACTACCACGACAAGCTGCGCGTCCGTCCCAACATGGTGCACCGCTGGATGGACTACCAGAACTTCCGCTACAAGCGCCAGGTGGAGGACAGTGCCGGCATCTCCCGCCAACGCTCTGCCCGCAGCCTCTACAGCCTCTACCGCCAGACCCGCGTGCAGGAGCGCCTGGCCAATGTGGGCATCTTCAAGTACACCGAGATACAATATGTCCCGCGCGATTCCGCTTTGGTGAACGACACGCTGGATGTACACGTCATCGCCTCCCTGGACAAGCCCTACGATGCCGAGCTGGACTTCAACGTCAAGATGAAGAGCAACAACCAGACGGGACCCGGTGCCGCCTTCACGCTGACCAAGAACAACGTCTTCGGCGGGGGCGAGAAGTGGAATGTCGAGTTGAAAGGCTCCTACGAGTGGGCGACGGGCAAGAACTCTTCCTCCGCCATGAACAGTTATGAACTGGGCGTGGCCACGTCCCTCATCTTTCCCCGCGTGGTCTTCCCGCGGATGGGCGGCAATGAATACGACTTTCCCGCCACCACCACCTTCCGCCTGTATGCCGACCAGGTGAACCGGGCACGCTACTACAAGCTGTTGGCCTTCGGCGGGAACGCCACCTATGACTTCCAGCCCAAGCCGACGTCCAAGCACAGCTTCACGCCCTTCCGACTGACGTTCAACGTGCTGCGCGACCCCACGGCGGAGTTCCAGCAGTTGCAGGAGGAGAATCCTGCCCTCTACGTCAGCCTGCGCAACCAGTTCATCCCGGCGATGGAATATACCTATACCTTCGACAACAGTGCGGGCGGACGCCGCCGCCGTCCCATCTGGTGGCAGACCACGCTGACCTCGGCAGGCAATGTCACGTCGCTCATCTACCGGGCTTTGGGCCAGCCTTTCAGCGAGGAAGGCAAGGAACTGCTGGGAGTGCCCTTCGCCCAGTTCCTGAAGGTGAACACCGAGTTGCGCTACAACCATCGCATCGACCGCAACAACTCCTTGGCGGCACGGGCGGCGGTGGGCGTCATCTGGTCGTATGGCAACGCCACGACCGCTCCCTATACCGAGCAGTTCTACGTGGGCGGCGCCAACAGTGTCCGTGCCTTTGCCGCGCGCAACATCGGTCCCGGTGGCTATCCTGCCGATGACAATGACACGTATTCCTTCATCAACCACGTGGGCGACATCCGTTTCGAGGCCAACCTGGAATACCGTTTCCGCATCATCAGCGACCTGCACGGGGCCGTCTTCCTGGATGCGGGCAATGTCTGGCTGATGCGCCGCGACCCCGCACGCCCCGGAGGGGAGTTCCGCCTGAAGGACTTCCCGAAGCAGATTGCGTTGGGCACGGGTGTGGGCATCCGCTACGACCTGGACTTCCTGGTGTTCCGCCTGGATTGGGGTATCGCCCTGCACGAGCCATACGACACGGGCAAGTCCGGCTACTACAACGTGCGCAAGTTCATGGACGGGACGGCCTTGCACTTCGCCATCGGCTATCCGTTCTGATTTCTGCGTTTATTGTAACTATCCTATGGATATATTTCGTACATTTGTGCAGTGTTTAGTTATCAACCTTTAATATACAACAACATGAAACCTACTCTTTTTCTGCTGGCTGCCGGTATGGGCAGCCGCTACGGCGGGCTGAAGCAGCTCGACGGACTGGGTCCCAACGGTGAGACCATCATGGACTATTCCATCTATGACGCCCTGCGCGCCGGCTTCGGCAAGCTGGTCTTTGTCATCCGCAAGGACTTTGAACAGGACTTCCGCGAGAAGATTATTTCCAAGTACGAGGGGCATATCCCCTGCGAACTGGTGTTCCAATCCATCAACGACCTGCCCGAAGGCTTCACCTGCCCGGAAGGCCGCACCAAGCCTTGGGGCACGAACCATGCGGTGCTGATGGGCGAGCCGGTCATCAACGAACCGTTTGCCGTCATCAACTGCGACGACTTCTATGGCCGCGACTCTTTCGAAGTGATGGGCAAGTTCCTTTCCGCCCTGCCCGAAGGCTCGAAGAACACCTACGCCATGGTGGGCTTCCGCGTAGGCAACACGCTGAGCGAGAGCGGCACGGTATCGCGTGGCATCTGCGGCACGGACGAACGCCGGATGCTGACCTCGGTGGTGGAGCGTACCAAGATTGAACGCCGCGACGGCGAGGTGAAGTACCTGGATGATGACGACCAGTGGGTGGCTACTCCCGAGACGACGCCCGTCAGCATGAACTTCTGGGGCTTCACGCCCGACTACTTCGGCTACAGCAAGGAGTACTTCAAGGGCTTCCTGGCCGACCCGAAGAACATGAGCAACCTGAAGAGCGAGTTTTTCATCCCGTTGATGGTGGACAAGCTCATCAAGGAGGGCACGGCAACGGTGGAAGTGCTGGACACGACGAGCAAGTGGTTCGGCGTCACTTATCCCGAAGACCGTCCGGCTGTGGTGGCCAAGATCCAGTCTCTGGTGGATGCAGGCGAATATCCTGATAAGTTGTTCTAATCAGCGGACATGACATAACAAAGAAGGGCAGACCCGTCGCGAGGCCTGCCCTTCTTTTAGTTCGCCCAGCACGAACATTCTCTAATCGGTGCAAGTCCGTAACACGCCCGATAGCGGGAAGTGTATAGCCAAGGGCAAGGGTGTCCATTGCGAAGTGGAATCAGAAGGAAGCCGGCGGCAAACATCTGGCCTG
>CASEYC010000110.1 GCA_949292025.1 uncultured Bacteroides sp.
AATGGCTCGGACCAGCGGATTACATATCCGATGATACATTGATGTACGCTACAAACAGGGCGTTGGCAACCATTGGGGATGAACTTTGTATCAACTTTGCTCATGTGGCTTAGTATAAATTAATTCTAATGACTTACTTACCAACCCTTATGTCATTCCAAGCAACGAAACGAGAAATAGGAGAAATCTACACTTTCTTCAGTCTTCTGGCCGAAGGACGGGTCGCATCCGGCACCCCCGATTTGTCCGCCGCCGCCCCTGCCTATAAACCGATAGCCCTGATAGAGCGCGAAGAGCACGACGGGACCCGCCGCTATTATGTGGAGAAGGACGATGTGCGCGTATCCGGTGCAAACGGGGAAGTGCATTTCCCCCGCACGGACTTTGCCGAGGCTGCCGGACTGCTGCTGGAACTCCTCAAACAACCCGGCGAGGAGGTGGAAGTGCCCGATGTCCTTGAGAATTTCTTGGATGCCGTCCGTATTTACGACCTGGAGGCCAAGACCGGCGACCGTACCGACCTGCGCATCGCCTTCTGGCATCCCCAGGCGCCGCTGGCCGGCTATGTCGTCCGTTGCCGCCTTGCCCCGATGAACCCTTTGCTGGACGGCGGGCGCACGGCCAACCTGAAGTTCGAGCAGACGGGCGTGAAGTTTGCCGTGCCTACGGTGAACAAAATCAACGCCTCGCCCGAAGGCCCTGCCGAGGTGGCCGAGCGGATGCGGTTGATAGAGCGTCTGGGCGGCGTGCTGAAGTACAACGATGTGGCCGACCGCGTCTTCCGCTGCAACCTGCTGATGATAGACCTCCACTTCCCCCGCCTGCTGGCAGAGATGGTGCGCCTGATGCACCTGGAAGACATCACCCGGATATCCGAGCTGACCGTCCGGATGCGCGACATCAACCCCTTGAAGATCAAGGACGAACTTATCCGCAAGCATGGATTTTATGAGTACAAGGTGAAGCAATTCCTCCTGGCCCTGGCCTTGGGGATGCGTCCGGCCAAGATCTATACCGGCCAGGCTTCGGCCATAGACGGGATGCTCCTGACGGATGGCGAAGGCCGCGTCTACAGCTACGACCGCAGCGCGCCGGATGTGTTTGCCGAGTTCCTGTATCGACATACCCGCCTGGAGAAAGGCGCTTTGGAAAAAGACAAGTACGGATTCCTGGAGCGGGAGAACGGCGTCTGGTATTTCAAGCTGAATGCCAAAATCGGCTTTATGAAACGATAACCTCAATAAATGATAGCGACTATGAATACTGTATTAGAATACATCAAGGCCCGCCACAGCGTGCGGACCTACACCGGACAGCAAGTGAGCGAGGCAGACTTGGCCCTCATCCTCGAAGCCGCCACTTATGCGCCCAACGGGATGCACCTGGAGACGTGGCATTTCACCGCCATCCAAAACGCGGAAGTATTGAACCGTCTGAACGAAGCCGTCAAAGGCGCCTTCGCCCAAAGTCCCGAACCCCGCTTGCAAGAACGCGGGCATAGCACGACCTATTGCTGCTACTACCATGCCCCGACGCTGGTGATTGTCTCCAACGAGCCTACGCAATGGTGGGCAGGGATGGATTGCGCCTGTGCTTTGGAGAACATCTTCCTGGCTTCCGCCTCGTTGGGCATCGGCTCCTGCTGGATTAACCAGATAGGCCAGACGTGCGACGACCCCGGTGTGCGTGCCCTGCTGACCGAGTTGGGCGTGCCTGCCGGTCATAAGGTCTATGGCTGTGCCGCCCTTGGCTATGAGCCTGCCGATGCCCCGGTGAAAGAAAAGAAAGTAAAAGAAGGGACGATTACCCTCATTCGCTGAGCGGGTATAGTCTGTCTGCGTCAAAAAAAGGCCGCCCTGCGTTTTCTCTTCTCGCAAGGCGGCCAAATTTGTAAATCCGTGTCGGGGAAATGCCCCGTCAGCGTCAACCGAAGCTGCCGTCGTTGCCGCTGCCCGAACCGGACGAATCGTCTCCGCCGTCCTCGTTCCCGTCCACAATCACGCCGCCCGATGTGCCGTCAGGACGGATGAAGATGTCCGTCGTGCCGCCGTAGGACTTGGTGGCCGCGGTCAGCATCTGCGCGGTGCCATACTCCTCCAGCAGGTCATTGTCCACGACGAGCCGTTGCGAGCTGACATGCGTCTTGCCGTTCACCGTGCGGCTGTGCACCCACGCTATGCCTGCACCCGTCAAGGCGGCATCCGCGCCCAGCATCCCGCTGACGGTGCTGAAGCCCGAGGCAGGAGCCACGCTGCGCAGGGTGCTGGTGTCCGCCGGGTCCAGGTTCACCCGCGTGGCAGACACGCTGATGTATGGATGCCCGTCCTGGCTGTCCTCTTCCTGCACGAGGCGGAAGAAGGCAATCTGGTCGCCGTAGCTGTAGGCGTAGTTGTTCTGCACCACCGCCTGCGCGAACTCTGCCACCGTGGTGTCGTCGCCGATGGTGAGCTGCCCCAGCGCGATGTCGGTCGCCGGTGTCGCCCCGTTCACCTGGATGGACGGCAGCGAGCCTTGCGAGATGACGTAGGGCGCCACGATGCCGGCACCCAGCCGGGCTGCACTCTTCTCCAAGTACACGGGCTCAGCGTGGAGGTTGGTGCCCATGAATCGGTTGTAGTCCGTCTGCCCGCCCTGCTTGGTCTCGAAGCAGTCCTTCATGTAGGGCTGCAGGGCACGATAGGCGGCCAAGACGTTGGGCCACTTCATGCGTTGGGCCATTTGTAACTCCGTTCGCGGATTTCTCACTTTGCTGGGGACACCGCGAATCAACTGTTCCCCACTCCGGACGGTGTAGACCAAATCGCCTACTTTGCCGGACACTTTGCGGATTATACCGCTACCTGTTGCCATAAGCTAAGGTTTAAGTTAGACAATATATTATGGTTTCTCTCATCGGATGCTAACCTTCCTGTTGCATCACAATACAAATATACCCACTCTCTATCGCGCATGCAATAATTCTTGATGTTCGTCATTCATCAATTTCAACCCTTATTTAATTTCCTTGTTTATCCTATGCGGGTCTCTTATGTAAAGAGACATGAAAGAGACTTGAAAGAGAGGAGAAAGAGACCAAGAAGAGAGGTATAAGAGAAGGATGCAAGGAACTGGTCGTGATATTCTTGTGTATAGCAATGGCTCGTAGCCACAAAATTGTATTCTTGAAACATTTTAGAATGCAGTAATACAGTGTAGTACGGCTGTTCCCCCCTGTATGGTTTGCTATTTCTTTTCCAGTTGGGATTGGAATCTGTCTGCCCGTTTTGGGCAAATGTTAAAATATTGACTAAAACCGTATATTGTTTTTTGGTCAGAATATGACCCCGTATATTTGTATAGATTTTTATCTGACAACCATTTTGAGGAAATAAGAAATGAGAAAGGCGGACAAAATATAATTTCATCTTAATTAATATGAAAAGTATTGATGAAATAAGTTTTGAGCAGCTCGATAGAACTGCTCAAAAAATGGCGGAAGAAGCCATAATTGACGTACTTGTTGAACTATCAGTGCCTGACTTGAACGAGTACTGGCTGGATTTGGACAAGGAGAGCGAGCCGTTGGAGTTCTTGTTCACCGTGGGCGAGGGCAACCAACTGTTGGCACGCGGGAACGTGCAGACCATTACCGGGCGCGAGAAAACCGGCAAGTCCGCTTATGGTCTCTTGCTGATGGTGGCTCTGTTGGAGGGCGAGTACCTGGGTGTGAAGCCTGCGCGTCCGGATATGCGGGCGTTGTGGGTGGACACGGAGCAGGATGAGCGGACTTTGCGCGAGAAAGCATTGAAAGTGTGGGAGATGGCTGGTGTCCCTCGTCAGGACGGCCGGGTCTACATCCTGACGCTGAAGAAAGCGGAAATTGCTAAACGTCTGAAGTTGATGCTGCTCGCCATAGAGGAGGTGAAGCCGGATTTTGTCTTCCTGGATGGTGTGGCAGACCTGTGCCTGAACTTCAATGACAACCAGGAATGTGCCGAGCTGGTGAACCGGCTGATTCAGTTGGCCGAGAAGTACAATTGTGCCATCCTGTGCGTCAATCATGTCACCCGAAACAGCGGAGAGTCGCGCGGACACTTGGGTGCCATCCTGCAGCAGAAGAGCTCGGAGGTGTACAAGATGGAAAGGTCGAAGCGTAGCCCGGAGGCCACGGTGGTGCAAGAGTCGTCACGATTTGCCGACGTGCCGGACATCCGTTTCCGCTTTGGCGAGGGCTTCTCCTTGCTGCCGCCAGACGAAGGTAAATCAATGGATGTGCAGCGTGGCATTTTTGAGAAGTTGTTTGAGTCAACGTCAACGTATTACCATACGGCACTGTGCGAGGTCTATCAGAAGCAAACGGGGCTCGGAAAGGAAGCGGCCAAGAAGCATATTGCCATGGCTACCAAGGCAGGCATCCTTCATAAGCAGAAAGAGGGAAAAAATACCAGGTATTCACTAATTCAAACGGAACACAATGACGACGAGATCTGATGTATCATGGCGGTGTGCCGAGAAAGATAGGTGTATGTGTGTACGCGCTTATATGTATAAGCGCGTACACACATACACCTACTCTTGCACACGAGTACTGGGATTGGTGTAAAAGACGTAAATACACGCAAATACACCATACACCAATCCGCGTTTTTGCCAGCCACAATCCCCAAATTATCCTTATAATAACAAGGGGAGAGATGACAACAAAATCTGTGTATAACTCTAAAAATTCAACTTATGTTTGATACCATTTCTTTTTATTCAAATCAATCCACAGAAGATTATTTTGAATGTGTGGGATCTTCAGAGAAATTCATGCAAGATGCCCATTTAATCACATCAATAGGCACAGGGGAAATGCTATACTATGAATGCTATATAAGAAATTTTTATGTGAGAGTAGGTCGAAATTGGATATATCTATCGGATAGTCTTCCTCGACTGCTTTATCCGGACAACACCCATGTATTGACATTGCAGGAGGTCAAGAAATCACTTGATGTCTTATCCGACTTCCTCCACATAGACGTTGAAGAGCTCCCTGTAACACGCATAGACATAGCAGGCACTTTCTCAATGGATAAGCCTGTCGGTAAATATTTGGATTGTTTAGGCCACTTATCCCGATGGAAGCGCGTATTAACGACAGAAAATGAAACGCTTTATTACCGGCAAGGGAATAAGAAATATAGAAGGGAACTTTGCTTTTACGACAAGAATAAGCAATGGATGGAAGCTGAATCGTTGATGCCGACTGAAATCAGAGGGGCAAACCTGCTTCGCTATGAAGCTCGATGGTTGGGAAAACTACACAAGCGATTTAACGTCCCGGAAGTCAAGGGGAAGCATTTGTATGACGAACAATTCTGTCAAATGCTCGTGCAGGAATGGGCAAATCTCTATTATTCCATTGAGAAGAAGACTGTAATTTCTGAAGATGAAGCATTGCAACAAGTGAAGACCGTTGATGATGCAATAACATACACGTTTGCCAAAGCACTACATTCTGCACCAGCAACCATAGTTGATGATGTTATACAAGCGCTGAAAGCAAACAACACTTTCAAGTATGCTCAAGATTATAGCAGGTATCGTAAAAACATCAAGCAGGTGACAAATGTTTCAGGCATGATGCACGAAGCTGAACCTGCCCAGGAACTTGATGAAAAAGTCAAGGCTGTTGTGGACGGCTTGACTCACAAACTGTCTTAGGGATTGTCTTATCAATACAAACAGGCCGAGCAAGGTTCACACCAGCTTGGCCTGTTTGTTCCTTATTGGGGGACATACACAACGATGGAAATATTCCGCATTAGAATAATCCGTGCCTGAATACTCTCGGTATTTCCTGGGAAATCATTAACTTTGCATCGGTGAAATCAATAAAAGCAATTGCCGACCGCGAAACGCACGAGCAGTTCAGCGACAAAATGCGCTACATCTTTATCGAGCTTCCCCTGTTCACGAAAGAGGAAGATGAATGTGAGACCGATTTCGAACGTTGGATATATGTATTGAAGAATATGGAAACATTGCAGAGATTGCCTTTCAAGGCGCGTAAAGCCGTATTTGAAAAGTTGGAGCAAATCGTGGACATTGCCGGCATGAGCAAGGAAGACCGCTTGAAGTATGACGAAAGCATCAAGGTCTACCGCGACCAGCTTGCCGTGATGGAATATGGACGGCTGCAAGGTGAAGCGAGAGGTGAAGCAAGAGGTGAAGCGAGAGGCAGGGCAAATGTGGCCCGCAGCATGAAGGCGGACGGAATGCCAGTAGAAACCATTGCGCGCTATACCGGCCTGACCCCCGAAGAAATCGAGCAGCTGTAAGACTCTGTTTTCGGAGGACAGGAAATATGCCTAAATAAATAATCCCAACAGACCGGGCAGGATTCATTCCTGTTTTGGCCTGTTGGGATATTTTGTTTACTTTCTGATGTAAGGTTATTCCCAGCGGTATTCATAGGAATAATGATCCCGGTCCGTCCGCTTGACGCCCGTCACGTAGTCGTCTGAGTCTAACGTATATTCCCAGGTGACGGGATTGCTGTCGTGGTTGTACGTGGAGGTTTTCACTAGATTCTTGCACCACGTGCCAAGCAGTTGTGGGTGAGCCATAAGGAAGAAGTCCCCCCCACCAAGTGCGTTGATCAGCGGGTCGATGTCAATGGGCGACTTGTTTTCCCGGTCCGTGTAGTAGGTGTATTCCATGGTGCCCTCGTGTTCACTCTCGCACCGGACGATGTTTCCGTCTTCCCACACGAAGGTGTATTCGCCGCAGCTGATTAAGTGCCCTTCAGCATCATATTCGCACGGCTCGCCGTCCATACGGCGCAGCAGGTTGTCGAAGGTGTATTCGCACTCGGTGTATCCGTCGCCCCAGTAGGATGTGACGATGGTGTATTTGCCGCCGTCGCTTTCATAGCGGTTACATAAGGTCGTCCTCACGGCCAAAGCTGCTGTACGATGCGGACAGCCATCCGTCGCTGCCATAGTGCATGTCCACGATGTCATCGCTGTCACTCCCGCCTTCACGGAACCATACCAGTTGTTTGCCGGACGTGCCGGGCATGTTGCCGCCCTGTCCGCCTTCGTTATTGTCATCGTCGCTGCATGCAGCGAAATTCATTCCCATTAGGATGGCCAGGAAGGCCATGGAGAGTTTTTGTAGATGTTTCATTGTTTGTTATAATTTTACATAAATAATTGTACAAAATCAAACGACACTATATATAGATTCGAATGCGAAACGTGTAGGGGCGATCCTTGCGGTCGTTCTGATTCAGGGCGGGGGCAAGCCCAGCCCCTACAATGTTGGCATACTGTCCTATATGGTATAAACTAAATATGAGCACTTGCTTAGTTTCTTAGTTTAACCCAAAAACTTGTGTCCGCATTTCTTGCATTTAAAGCTATGGACATAGCCTCCATATCCATCTCTAAGTCCTGTAGACCAAGGACTAGCGTTGCAAATATTGCCGCAATTGGGGCATCTATGAGTTATTTCACTTCTTTTCTTACATGCCCTTATGCATAAAAATGCTAATATTGCACCTCCTAAGAGAAGTCCTATTATATCATTTTCCATAACACCTAGTTATAATAAGTAAATATTCAAAGTTAGTTTTCCATTTAATCCATCATCCTCACTCACAAGCACCAACCTGTAGCAATTCTCACCGAATATTCCACTGACATCGCTGCAAATCGGTGAAGTTATAGATTATCCGGATTGCCATGCGATCATGGAGAATTGTTGTAAATGTTTTATCTTCGTTTATTTGAATTTTATTTTTGCAATTACACCATCATAATCCATAGTCATTTCGCTTCCAAAACGTGGAACAATTAATATCCCTGTCACTCCTTTTCTATCTATGAATAAATATTCAGTCTCATTCCATTTCTCATTTTTCTCGTAGATACTGAATTTCTCATCCTCCATTTCCCCCGCAGAATATGCGTAAATAAGATCGTCATCAATGACTATCGTTACATCAAATGCATATCCGGATTTCAATACATTTCCTTGTGCATCCACTGTTTTAAACTCTAATGCTCTGTATTCCTTCTTTCCTCCACAAGAGCAAAAAACCATTATCATAAATAAAAAGAATAGTTTTTTCATAATGGTAAAAATTATAATCTCAAAAATATCACGTTCCTACTCCCTACTAATCCACCATATTCCAATTACGAAAATCAAAGCAATTATAGTGATTCCCCAATAAGTTATTTCGCCTAAAGTGCCATATTTAGCACCCATATCACTGTCGGTAAACATGATTTTAAAAATCCAATAACCGATAAACAGGAGGACAATGCACCCGCATGTACCGCCTGATTTGTTGTCACTCATCAGTTTTCTTTTACTTTATTATAATTACAAACTAAGTATTTAATTCATTGAAAGTGAGAGAAGTCCAAGGAACCTTCCATAACTCCAGTGTATTCAATTACATCCAAAGATTCTGTAATCATCTTTAGGGTTGAAACAATCCCTTGTGGTTTGTAAATTTTGGTAAACTCAACAACACATGTACCTCGCTGGGTGTCGTATGTATTAGTGTAATTCCAATGAAAAGTCGCAACAAAATAAGCAAATTCATCTGATGTTTCAGGATAATTTTTGCTCTTAAAATCAAATATTTTTCCATAGCTTTGAGAATCTTCATTATCTGATACATTAGCCATATATAATTCATCCCCAATAGTATAGAATACTGTATACATTTTCATGGAAAGAACGGACTCGGATATGTCATAACCATTTTGTGTGGCATGTGTAACATAAAAACGTGCAACTTCTTTTTGCTCTTGGCCGGATAAAGTGGCAAATGCAATTAGTAGTAATATAAATAAAAAATATATTCTTTTCATAATTTCACTATTATACAGCTATCTGTGGATAAAAGTCCCTGTCGCTCTCATAGCGGTACCTGATGTCGTCCGCGCAGCCAAAGCTGCTGTACGACGTGGTCAGCCATTCGTCTTCGCCGTAATGCATGTTCACGTAGTCTTCATCTTCACCGGCCCTGCCTTCACGGAACCATACCAGTTGTTTGCCGGACGTGCCGAGCGCGTTGCCGCCCTGTCCGCCTTCGTTGTTGTCATCGTCGCTGCATGCAGCGAAGTTCATTCCCATTAGGATGGCCAGGAAGGCCATGCCGAGTTGGTGTAAATGTTTCATTGTTAGTTGATGTTTGAAATTATACAGCATTGTTATTTTATAGGATAAGTGAATAACTTATTATTATCAGTTTTGTAAAAGTTTTATTCAATAAATGTTAATAAAATATTAATACAATTATTCGTTTATCTTTCGTTGGTTATAAAATGTATACAAATTATTACAGCAACTTAGTTGTTTATGATTAAATTATGGTTATATACTCAGAATTGATATTTTCCATGTTCTGACCCTTCATACTGGCATCTAATTGCATAGTCAAAATTTCTGTTTGTTGACAGATAAATGTTATTACCTAAATATATACTGTCAATTTTATATCCTGATTTTATGCTATTCCAAGAAACGCCTAGGACAATGCCCCAACATAAACTTTCATAAGAAAATGCTCTTAAATAGGAATTCAAATAGGCATTTAATTTAGAAGGAGCCCCTTCCAACTGAAGTGTGATACGATGATTGAAAATAAAGGCATATATTCCACTAATGTCATTATAAGGACGCAAACGCGCAGTGACTAAAATCGGATTATTTTTTGCAGGATCATCTGTATAATACAACTGCTGACCATCTCCTATACGAAAACAGTTTTCTGATAATAAAATATTAGCTAGATCTACAAAAAGCGACTGGTAATTTCCGAAGATACTCGGTAGTCTCTCTTTAAGCATCAATTGGCGACACCATAATTTATAATCCAATTCCATATTGTATTCAAACATTTGGTTTGCATATAGGAAATGCAAATTTAATATGTAATACAGACGTTCGTGTGGTTTTACTTCCAATATAACATCTTCATCTTTGCAAAATTTGTTTAGGTTTTCGAAGCGTGTATAGCCGATACAACAATTTCGCTTGTATTCAATCGGGAATTTCCCGTAAAGTTTAGTATCACCGTGTATACTAAATCCAGAAAAATAAAGTTGAATAGGAGGGTCTACAGGCAGATACCATCTACTATATCTTTTATCAAGATATTTTTTAACCGCCTCGTATATCCAAGGATATTCGCGATCATTAGGTTCTACTAAATAATAAAAAGATGCAGGCTCGTACGCGGGCATGACCAATTTCAAATGGTCTTCTGTACTTTGAAAAGGTTTGATTTCTGAAACTTTCGGAACTTCAGCAGAAGCAAATTTAGATCCAGATTCAGGATAAAATATCATAGCTATTTAAATTTGATATCTATAATGGTTAATAGGAGGGGTGCATAGGGTATATGCTTACTCTCTTATTTATCGAAATAATTTCATCGCACTCTATTTTTATTTCCATCTCAAAGCGCATTGGACCTTCAGAAGTATTGTTAATGTCCGGCTTATCATTGCTTCCTTTTTCATGGAACTCACCAACCCCCGTTGCTGTATAATTGTATTCGTTGTCATCTCCGTTAGGGATAAATTCCAGAACATGAATACAACAGATTTTCTCTAAATTCATTTTCTGACTTCCCTTGTAGTACTCTAAGCTATCAAGAGTCATTCTAGTTGCTAATTCTTTTCCGATTTTTTCTTCGTCCATAATGTCGTAATTTTAAAAATTAATATTCATCTTGGGCATACGAAAAAGGCGTGGGAACCATTGTTAATTACCGTACTGAGGCTCTCGACTGCCTTTGCCCAATAATAAACAATAGCCCACGCCAAACGATATATAGACTGCCCACCTAGAGCAGGTATATAACATCAGCGTGAGCATTTCTTTGTTTATTACCTTGGGCAAAAGAATTGTCGAGATTCCAGTACAAGATAATATCTTCAAAACGCTCTTTACCAATATGTCTGCCCTTACAACCGTAAGGACGCGACAAATGTACGGAGAAAGAATCTGAAAACAAAGGAAAAGTATGGATTTTTGTTGGAAATAGGTTGAAGAACATAAATAAAGGTATGAATTACCCGATTCCTTTGCCCATGACCCTTGTGCTTCAGGCCATACAGCAAGCGGAAAACAACCTCTCGCGTACAAAAAAAATCACAGAAAGGGAAGCCTCGACGAGACTTCACCTTCCTGTGATTCTTTATTTATATAAGTCTATGCTTAGACGATTACTTGTTCAGCATCGTGTCCGGCGGGCATACACCCCAGCTTTCGGCAGCCATGCGCTTGTAGCTGGCGTAGCGCCACTTGGCGTTGTCCTCGGCAGCCTGGAAGAGCTCTTCGGCTTCCTGCGGATATTGCTTCATGACGGAGGCGTAACGAACCTCACCCTTCAGGAAGTCCTTGAAGCCTTCCCACTCCGGCTCCTTGCTATCCAAGGTGAACGGGTTCTTGCCTTCGGCTTCGAGGGCGGGGTTGTAACGCCACAAGTGCCAGTAGCCACACTTCACAGCCTTCTCTTCCTCAGCCTGGCTCTTGCCCATGCCTGCTTTCAGGCCGTGGTTGATACACGGAGCGTAGGCGATGATGAGCGACGGGCCGGGATAAGCCTCGGCTTCGCGCAGGGCTTTCAGCGTCTGAGCCTGGTCGGCGCCCATGGCGATCTGGGCTACATAGACATAGCCGTAGGTCGTAGCCATCAGGCCGAGGTCTTTCTTGCGGACGCGCTTGCCGCTGGCAGCAAACTTGGCGATGGCGCCGAGCGGAGTGGCCTTGGACGACTGGCCGCCCGTGTTGGAGTAAACCTCCGTGTCAAGCACGAGGATGTTCACGTCCTTGCCGCTGGCAATCACGTGGTCGAGGCCGCCGTAGCCGATGTCGTAAGAAGCACCGTCACCGCCGATGATCCACTGGCTGCGCTTCACGATGTATTGCTTCAGGTCGTAGATGCCTGCGCAAACGGGGCACTTGTCCTTGGCAGCTTCCAGCATGGGCACGATGCGCTCGTAGATGTCCTTTGTCTTGTCGGCATCCAGGGCGTTGTCCAGCCATTCCTGGAAGATGGCCTTGTATTCAGCGGGCGTGGCATCGTTGGCAATGCCTTCCTGCATCAGCTTGGCGATGCGCTCGCGCAGCTTCTCGTTGGCCAGTTCCATGCCGAGGCCGAACTCGCAGAAGTCCTCGAACAGGGAGTTTGCCCATGCGGGACCGTGACCCTTTTCGTTCTTCGTGTAAGGCGTGCTGGGCACAGAGCCGGAGTAGATGGACGAACATCCCGTAGCGTTGGCCACCATCTCGCGGTCGCCGAACAACTGGCTGATGAGCTTCACATACGGAGTCTCGCCGCAGCCGGAGCAAGCACCGGAGAACTCGAAGAGCGGGGTGGCGAACTGGCTGTTCTTCACGTTGGCCTTGATGTCGATGAGGTGCTGTTTGGTCTTGACGTTGTTCACGCAGTATTCCCAGTTGGCAGCTTCGCCCATCTGGCCTTCGAGGTGAACCATTTCGAGAGCCTTGCCGCCCTTCTTCGGATTGCCCGGACATACATCCACGCAGTTGCCGCAACCCAGGCAGTCGAGCACGTCTACCTGCATACGGAACGTCATGCCGTCGAATGCCTTGCCCACAGCCTTCAGCATCGGGAAGTTGGCACCCTTCTGTTCCTCGGCGTCGAGTACGAACGGACGGATGGCAGCGTGCGGACAAACGTAAGCACACTTGTTACACTGGATACAGTTCTCAGGATTCCATACGGGTACGAAGGCAGCCACGCCGCGCTTCTCGTATTTGGCTGTGCCTTGGTGCCAAGTACCGTCCTCAATGCCCTTGAAGGCGGATACGGGCAGCAAGTCGCCGTCTTGTGCGTTGATGGGACGAACCACTTCGTTGATGAAGGCCGGGTCGTTGTTCTCAGCCTTGGCATCGTCGGGCAGGTTGGCCCATTCGGGGTCTACGGTCAGTTGCTTGTATTCACCGCCACGGTCAACGGCAGCATAGTTCTTGTTCACCACATCTTCGCCCTTCTTGCCGTAGGACTTCACGATGAACTTCTTCATCTGCTCGACGGCCAGGTCAACGGGGATCACCTCAGTGATGCGGAAGAAGGCAGATTGCAGGATGGTGTTGGTGCGGTTGCCCAAACCGATTTCCTGAGCGATTTGCGTAGCGTTGATATAGTAAACGGTGATGTTGTTCTTGGCGAAGTACTTCTTCACGCGGTTCGGCAGGTTCTTGGCCAGTTCCTCGCCCTCCCAGATGGTGTTCAGCAGGAAGGTACCGTTCTTGCGCAAGCCGCGGGTTACGTCGTACATGTGCAGGTAAGCCTGAACGTGGCAAGCCACGAAGTTAGGCGTATTTACCAGGTAAGTGGAGCGGATGGGCGTGTCGCCGAAACGCAGGTGCGAGCAGGTGAAGCCGCCGGACTTCTTGGAGTCGTAAGAGAAGTAAGCCTGGCAGTGTTTGTCGGTGTTGTCGCCGATGATCTTCACGGAGTTCTTGTTGGCGCCTACCGTACCGTCGGCACCCAAACCGTAGAACTTGGCTTCGAACATGCCTTCGCCGCCCATGGCGATTTCCTCTTCCTGGGGCAGGGAAGTGAACGTCACGTCGTCCACGATGCCGATGGTGAAGTGGTTCTTCGGCGTATTCATCTTCAGGTTGTCATAGACAGCCAGGATTTGTGCCGGCGTGGTGTCTTTTGAGCCCAAACCGTAGCGTCCGCCTACGATGATCGGGGCATCTTCTGCACCATAGAAGCAATCCTTCACGTCCATGTAGAGAGGCTCTCCGTTGGAACCCGGCTCCTTCGTGCGGTCCAGCACGGCGATGCGTTTGGCCGTCTTGGGTACAGCTGCTAAGAAATGCTTGGCGGAGAACGGACGGTAGAGGTGAACAGCTACGAGACCCACCTTTTCGCCTTTGGCCGTCAGGTAGTCAATGACTTCGCGGATGGCTTCCGTCACGCTGCCCATGGCGATGATGACGCGCTCGGCATCGGGAGCACCGTAGTAGTTGAACAAGCCGTATTCGCGGCCGGTGATTTCGCTGATTTTCTTCATGTAGTCCTCCACGATGGCGGGCACCTGTTCATAGAACGGGTTGCAAGCCTCGCGGTGCTGGAAGAAGTGGTCGGGGTTCTCGGCCATGCCGCGTGCAACGGGCGTCATGGGGTTCATGGCGCGGCTGCGGAACTCTGCCAGAGCCTCCTGGTCGATGAGCGGAGCCAGGTCTTCGTTGTCCAGCTTTTCAATCTTTTGGATTTCGTGTGAGGTGCGGAAGCCGTCGAAGAAGTTGATGAACGGCACGCGGGCCTTCAGCGTGGAGAGGTGTGCCACTCCGGCCAAGTCCATAACCTCCTGCACGGATCCTTCGGCCAACATGGCGAAGCCCGTCTGGCGGCAGGACATTACATCCTGGTGGTCGCCGAAGATACACAGGGCGTGGCTGGCCAAGGTGCGGGCGGATACGTGGAACACGCAAGGCAGGTTTTCACCGGCAATCTTGTACATGTTCGGAATCATCAGCAGCAAGCCTTGGGAGGCCGTGTAAGTGGTGGTCAGCGCACCGGCTTGCAGAGAGCCATGCACGGCGCCGGCAGCACCGGCTTCAGACTGCATTTCCTGTACGAGGACTGTTTCGCCGAAGATGTTCTTGCGGCCTGCGGCAGCCCATTCGTCCACGTGCTCAGCCATCGTGGACGACGGAGTGATGGGGTAGATAGCTGCAACTTCTGAGAACATATACGAGATATGCGCTGCAGCTTCGTTGCCATCACAGGTGATGAATTTTTTCTGTTTAGTCATAACTAAATGAATTATAAAAGTGATGAAACTCGTTCTTTTCTATTTAATATAAGAAACCAAACAACCACAGGGGAATTTGGTTTTTCTGTCCTATCTCCAGTTGGCGTACCGCGTAGGTGATGCCGGGATTGTTTTTCAGGCGCGAGCCTTCGTTACAAATCTTGAAAGGCATTTCCCCGTCTACCAAGAAAGAGATGTTTCTGTCTCCCTTGTTCACCTTGTGGTCTTTCCACATCGCGTTGACAAAGAAGGTTTCCAAGATGTCCTGTTCTTCCACCCGTATGGGGTAGATGGAATACATCAGGTTGGGGTTGTGCATCATGATCATGGCCGGTTTCTTGGGAAATTCTTCCCCTTTGGGGTAAACCATGTTGATGAGGCGTGCATCCGCCAAGTATTTGATGTAATTCATCACCGTGGCACGCGAAGTCTGTATGTCGTTGGCCAGTTGGCTGACATTGGGCGCTTTGGGTCCGTCCACGGCCAGGAGATAGAGCAGTTTCTTTATCTTGGAGAGGTATTTCAATTCGATTTGCTTGATGAGCAGGATGTCCACTTCCACCATCATATTCATGGTTTTCAGCAGGTTTTCAGGGAAATTCCGCTTTTCCAGGAAGAAGGGATAGAAGCCGTGGTGCAAGTAGTCTCGGAGATGGTCTAAAGGTTTGGCTTTGGCAAGCACTCCGCGAGAGATTTGCTGGTGGTTCTCCAGGATGTCCTCCAAAGTGTACGCATGGAATTTCATGCCCGTCTGCAGATTCAGGTATTCCCGGAAGGAAAAGCCGCGCAGGTTGTAGCTTTTCACGATGTCACACAACTCCGGGTTCTCTTCCTTGAGGCGCATGACAGATGAACCGGTGAAGATGATTTTCAGGTTGGGGAAGTTGTCATAGCACCGGCGTAATTCCCGGCTCCAGTTCGGGTGCTTGAACACCTGGTCGATGAGCAGGACTTTGCCCCCTCTGCGTTGGAATTCAGCGGCAAATTCTTCGATTCCGTGGGTGGAGAAGTAGAAGTTGTTCATGTTGATGAAGAGGCATGAACGGTCTGTCCCGAACTTCTCTTTGGCATATTGCAGCAGGAAAGTGGTCTTGCCCACGCCGCGTGTCCCTTTGATGCCTATGAGCCGGTCGTTCCAGTCGATCTCGTCCATGAGGTCGCGGCGTACGGGGGCATTGGTATGCTCCACGAGGTAGGCGTGTGTACGATAAAATGATTCCATGCTGTCTCTTCCTTTATCAGGGGGCAAAGATAGGCCTTTTTTATCGAATTGCAAAGTAGGGTTAGCAAAAATCTATTTGGATATTTTCGGTTTTATCCCCATCTTTGCAGACGTATGAAACTTTATATCTTCAATCCCGATGCCGATTTGGCTCTGGCCGATGGTGGCGATAACTATATAGCTCCGGCTGCGGCGCGTCTGATGGCGGGTGATTTGGCCTTGCTTCCTGTGTGGTATGCCGGTGAGGGGGATGGCGTATGGGCGCCGTCTGCTTACAATGACAGTTTCCTGAAGCGTATGCGTGACTCTTTTGCATTGGATGCCAGGTTGGTGACTTATCCCGAATTGCCGGATTATGCCGATGCCGATGTAGTCCCTTGGGGATGGAATTTATCCTTACGCCGGAAATTGATGCAAGGCGGCTTTCCTTCCGGTCGTTTGCCTTCGGTGGAAGATTTGCGTTTTTATCGCCAATGCGCCTCGCGGGAGCATGTTGCAGGGTGCCTGGAGGCATTCAGGGGAATCCCTTCTTGTCGGGGAGAGAGTGTTGCTCTGAGAGATTTGTCCGCTTGCCAGGAATATGTGGAGGGCAGGGAGCGCGCCTTGTTGAAAGCGCCTTGGTCGGGAAGCGGAAAGGGATTGTGCTGGTGTACAGGGACTTTTACCTCATCCGTGGCAGGATGGTGTGCCAAGGTGTTGCGCGGACAGGGGTGTGTAGTGGCTTCGCCTGTATATGATAAGGTCGTGGATTTTGCAATGGAGTTTGACAAGGATAAAGAGGGCCACGTCTCTTTCATCGGCTATTCGCTTTTTCACACCAATGACCGGGGTGCCTATTTGGGGAACATGTTGCTGCCTGATGCGCAAATTGAGGAATATCTGACCCGATATGTCTCTCTGGAAACTTTGCATCATGTCCGGGAGGCAGCCAAAAGCCTGTTGGAGCGTCGTTTTATGCGGTACGCCGGGTGTTTAGGCATGGACATGATGGTATGCCGTTCGGGTGAAGGCTTTTGGATACATCCTTGCGTGGAGGTGAATCTGCGGATGAACATGGGGATATTGGCCGGTAGCCTTTATCGCCGTCTGCTGGCACCGGATGCCGTCGGCTATTTCCGGATAGAATACCATACATCGCCGAATGCCCTGCGTGCATGCCACCTTAAAGACGAAACTGCTTACCCGTTGGCATTGCACGAAGGGCGCGTCATGTCCGGCTATATGCCTTTGGCGCCGGTAACTCCCTCCAGCCGTTATCGCGCTTTCATCAAGGTTTTTCCTGACATGGGACGCTTTCATTGCCATAACGGTCAATGGCCGTGACGGCAAAATATTTTTGGCTTTCCCAAGGAAGCAGGGGCGTGTAGGTATAGGTCGTGTCCCGTACGCTTTGCGCCACGATGTGTTCAGGACGGGTGATGTCTACCGGGTAGGTATCCGAGGCGTATATGACATACATCGGTGCATTGTCCGGGTCGTTGTCCTTTGATTCTCCCCAAGACAAATGGACGTTGCCGTTTTTCTGGCGTTCGATATGAAGCCCGGCAGGCGCTGTAGGCTTTTCTGTGTCCAGCCATGGCATGGCAGGTTGCAGGGCAGGATAGGTGTAGTATTGATCCACCAATAAGTCATACAAGCCTTGTGTGTCTTGCTCCATGAGAAAGGCTGCACGATAATGGGCTTCTCCAGCCATCTTTTCGGCGCGGATGAAATTCATTTGCCGTTCGATTTCGTCCAGCGACCAGTTTCCTTCACTGGGATGCAAGAAGTAAATGCCCAAACCCGGTATCACTTGGCGTCCATTGCTTTGCTCCTTCCAGTCGAGGGCAAACGGATAGAAATGATTGCCCCGGAAGTACATCATCGGATATATCTGGTCTTGGATGCCTTCGCCCAGCCAGCCTTGCACATCCTGATAAACCGCGTTGAACGCATTCCATCCTCGGGAAGAATAACGGCTGGTGTCGCGATATTTGCCCACAGGGCTGGTGCTCACCTTCACCCAAGGTTTTATCTCTTTCACCTCTTTATATATATAACGCAAGATTTCCGTCAGGTTGTCGCGTCGCCATTGGGCAAGGCTTCGTCCATTGCCTCTCTTCCGGTAGTCATAGGCATCGGGGAATCGGCGGGCTTTGTCGGGATAACGGAGAAAGTCGAAATGCACGCCATCTACATCGTAGCGTTGCACTACTTCGCGCACCAGGCTCATCAGGTATTCTTTGGTTTCCGGATGCCCGGCGTTGAGGTAATAATGCCTCCGGTAGGTGAGGCAGATGTCGGGATGCCGTTTCGTGACCGATTGTTTCCCCAAGGATTGTACGTGCTTGCGGTTTCCCAACGGGAGGGTGACCATCCAGGCATGGCATTCCATTCCCCGTTTGTGGCATTCTTCCACAGCGAAAGCCAAGGGGTCATAGCCGGGGTCTCCATCAGTCTTTCCTGTCAATACGGCATTCATCGGTTCGATGTCCGAACGGTAGAGCACGTCCCCCCTGGTACGTGCCTGGAAGAGGATGGTATTGAAATGGGCGGCTTGCAGTTTGTCCAGCATCTTGATGAGTTCAGCCTTTTGGCGTTTTTGGCTGGCGGCAGATGTGGCGCGGGTATGCGGCCAGTCCAGTCCGTATGCGGTAGTAATCCATGCTGCGCGCACTTCGTGTTTGGGTTGGGCGGAAGCAGATAACGGCCACGCAGACAAAAGACACAAAAAGAGAAGCATTCGTTGAATTATGCCGTGATTATTCTTCATAATTATCAATTTTGCGGCGAAGATACGTAAAACACTTGATAATTTTATGCAAATAACGCGGAAACTGCTACATTTGCACGCATTAACAAAATCTTAAAAAACGATGATAACATTTACGCTTTGTTTGCTGGCGCTCATTGCCGGCTATTTCCTTTACGGACGGGTGGTGGAGCGTGTCTTCGGTCCTGATGATCGCAAAACACCGGCCTTGACAAAGACGGATGGCGTGGATTATATCCCGATGTCCACTTGGAAAATATTCATGATCCAGTTCCTTAATATCGCCGGATTGGGACCTATCTTTGGTGCTATCATGGGTGCCAAGTTCGGTACAGCCTCTTACCTTTGGATCGTGTTGGGAAGCATCTTTGCGGGAGCCGTACACGACTATCTGTCCGGTATGCTTTCCATGAGGCACGACGGGGAGAGCCTTCCCGAGCTTATCGGCCGTTATCTGGGAGTCACTACCAAGCAGGTGATGCGCGTTTTCACGGTGATTCTGATGGTGTTGGTCGGTTCTGTTTTCGTGGCTGGTCCTGCCGGTTTGCTGGCTAACCTGACGCCGGAGGTCTTGGACACCACGTTTTGGATTGTGGTCGTATTCTTATATTATGTATTGGCGACCATGTTGCCCATTGACAAGATTATCGGCAAGATTTATCCCATTTTCGCCTTTGCGCTCCTGTTTATGGCGGTGGGCATTCTGGTGATGCTCTATGTAAACCATCCTGCACTTCCGGAGATATGGGACGGTTTGCAAAACACGCATCCCGACGCGGCTAACCTTCCGATATTTCCCATCATGTTCGTCAGCATAGCTTGTGGAGCCATCAGCGGCTTCCATGCCACGCAGAGCCCTCTGATGGCGCGCTGCATGAAGAGCGAACGTTATGGACGCCCTGTCTTCTATGGAGCAATGATTACCGAAGGCATCGTGGCGCTCATTTGGGCAGCCGCTGCTACCTATTTCTTCCATGAGAATGGGATGGAAGAAACCAATGCAGCGGTTATCGTCGATGCCGTCACCAAGGATTGGCTGGGCACGGTAGGTGGCGTGCTGGCTGTGTTGGGCGTCATTGCCGCGCCTATCACCAGCGGTGACACGGCTTTCCGTTCGGCGCGCCTCATCGTGGCCGATTTCTTGGGGTTGGAGCAGAAGTCCATCCGTCGCCGTCTGTATATCTGTGTGCCTATGTTTTTGGCTGCTATCGGCTTGTTACTGTATAGCCTGCGCGATGCCCAGGGTTTTGACATGATTTGGCGTTATTTCGCTTGGTCCAACCAGACTTTGTCCGTTTTCACCCTGTGGGCAGTGACGGTTTATCTGGTGCGCACCAGAAAAGGACTTACCTATTATATAACCTTTATTCCTGCTTTGTTTATGACCGCCGTTTGCACCACCTATATCTGTGTGGCTCCGGAAGGCCTGGGCCTCTCCGCCGGATGGTCGCCTTACATTGCCCTTGTGGCATTGTTGGTGGCTGCTGTATGGTTTGGTGTTTGGTATTTAAAAAGAAAGGAAAATGATAAACTAATGTATAACTAAATGTCTTTATTATGAAGAAGTTAATGTTGTTGCTTTGCCTATTGGCAAGTGTTGTGACTGCTCAAGCACAATTTGAAAAGGGAAAGTGGATTGTGAATCCTTCGGTCACCGGCTTGGGATTATCTTATGATACTCAGTTGGATAAGGCATCCTTTGGCTTGGATGTCAATGGAGGTATTTTCATGGCCGATAATCTGGCTTTGTTGGTACGTGGTGGCCTTTCTTGCAATGAAGGAGCTGAGGCCAATATCGATGTTTATTCATTGGGTGTTGGTGGCCGTTACTATTTTAGCCAAGTGGGGATTTTCTTGGGGGCTAATGTCAATGTGGATCGCTTTGACGGAGAAACTGTGGATGACACAAAATTTTCATTCGGCATGGAAGCCGGTTATGCTTTCTTCCTTTCAAGAACCGTAACCTTGGAGCCTGCGGTGTATTGGAATATTAATAACGATCGTTCCAAGTTTGGACTGAAACTTGGCTTCGGGTTGTATTTCTGATTCTTTAGGCATTTCACAGTAGTACAGCTTTGCCGTCGGAGTATATCTCTCTGATAAAGGGGGATATATAAACGCAGATATATTTTCATTAGTGTGGCTTCCAGGTAAGCCTAAAAAATAAGGGTGAGTCGCTTTGACCCACCCTTATTTTTATGAAAAATAGAAAATTTATTTCTTTGTGCTCTTTCCGTAGCGGCTCATGAACTTGTCCACACGACCGGCAGTGTCCACCAACTTGGACTTACCGGTGTAGAACGGGTGAGAAGAGCTGGAGATTTCAAGCTTGATCAGCGGATAAGTCTCACCTTCGAATTCAATAGTCTCTTTGGTGTTGCAAGTAGAGCGCGACAAGAACATGTCGCCGTTAGACATATCTTTGAATACTACCGGACGGTAATTTTCAGGATGAATACCTTTTTTCATTTCCTATTCGTTTTTAAGTTTTACTATGCGGTTACTTTTGGTAATAAAGTAGTGTAATGGTCTTTATTTCGGGGTGCAAAGATAAGACATTTCTTTGGAATTGCGAAAAAGTTTGCTTGAAAAATTGGTTTATAGCGTTTTATTTCTGACTTTTGTATCGGATTTTATCAGAATAAGGTATGAAGAGATTTTGTTTTTTGGCCATGGCGGCTTTCTTGTTCATGGCTACAGCCTTGGCACAGGGGCGGAAACAGCCCCGTTTCGACTTGTATAGCGTAGCGTTTTATAATCTGGAAAACTTGTTCGACACCATCCATGACGAGGGGAAAAACGATTATGATTTTTTGCCCGATGGCCGTTATGCTTGGGGAACCCGGAAGTATGAGGCCAAGTTGAAGAACCTGGCACGTGTGCTTTCCGAACTTTCGCGCGACAAAGTGCCGCAGGGGCCAGCTTGCATTGGTGTGGCTGAAGTGGAAAATCATCGTGTGCTGGATGACCTGTTGAAACAGCCTTCGCTCGCTCATTATGAATATGTGCATTATGAGGGACCCGACAAACGGGGCATAGATTGTGCGTTGCTTTATGACCCGGCGCAATTCAAGGTGAATTGTTCCAAATTAGTATTGTCCGCGCCCTTTCAAGGCGATACCACCCACCTGACACGCGGCTTTCTTATCGTGGATGGTGAATTGGCTGGCAAACGTCTTTGCCTTATTGTCAACCATTGGCCTTCCCGTGGGGCAGATTCTCCTGTGCGTGTTCATGCAGCCCGCCAGGTGAAGGTACTGAAAGATTCGCTTTTCCGCGAGGACCGCAAGCTGAAGCTGGTGGTCATGGGTGACTTGAACGACGACCCCATGGACGAGAGCTTGCAAGCCCTCGGCGCACGCAAGTATCCCAAGGAGGTGAAGAAACGTGAGTTTTACAATCCTTGGTGGGAAACCCTGGAGGATGACGGGATAGGCACTTTGTGTTATCGGGGCAAATGGAACCTCTTCGACCAAATCCTTATCACCCGCCCTTTGCTGAAGGCCCGTCGGGGATTGCGTTATCAAGGGCATGAAGTTTTCCGTCCGGACTATCTTTTCCAACATGGGGAATACGAGGGCTATCCTCTGCGCACCCATGGAGGTCGCAAATGGCTGAACGGGTATAGCGACCACTTGCCGACGATTATTTACTTGGAGAGGTGATTTTGTTGTTAATAGTTTGCATGCAGAGGCACGGAAGCCCTATTCATAGCTTAATTCCTTTCTATTTCGGCTTTGAGCATGACTCATGTTGACCCGCTTTGGGTCTTATTCTGAAAGAGACCTGAAAGAGACTTGAAAGAGACTTGAAAGAGAGGAGAAAGAGACCTGAAAGAGAGGAATAAGAGAGGAATAGAGGAGAGACAATGAGGGGGAAGACCACCACGTCCCGTCATATCATAGTATAAAATAAATGTGCGCAATTACTTCTGCTTATTTCGACACATCAAACAGATACGTCGCCTTCACGATAAAGCCTCCGTTGGCCGAGCGGGAGAAGTAGTCTTTCTTCGTGCTGTTGTAGAAATCGGAAAGGCCGAAGTAATAGCGGCCTTCCACCAGGAAGTTGCCGAACTTGGTGCGCAGCTCTGCTCCGATGCCGCCGGTGATGCCGTAGTCGAACTTGTTGTCGATGGGTTTGCCCTGTTGTTCGATGCAGACGTTGGGATTGTTGGCAATGACTTCGTTCATGTCGCCCGTCTGCTTCTCGCTGTCGCTGATGAGGAAGGCTACTTGCGGGCCTATGTTGAGGAAGAATTGCACTCCTTTGTCTTTGCCGAAGGCCAGGTGGGCCAAGAAGGGGATTTCCACATAGTTCATCGTGCGGGTGTAGTGTACGTCCGGCGTGTATTCGTAAAATTCGTCCCATCCGCGTTGGGAGAAATTGACCTCTATCTGCGCGCCGCATATCATGTTGAAGTATTTCTCGGAGATATAGCGGGCGGTCAAGCCGGCGTTGATGCCCATCAGGTTCTTTTGGTTCACCGTGGGCATGAAGCTGACTTTGTTCATGTTGATGCCCCCGTTCACGCCTATGGCGAAGTTGTAGCGTTGCTCGCCCACTTGTGCGTGGAGGGCAAGGCCGATGAACAGGAGGCAGAGGGTGGCAAGTATCTTGGTTTTCATTGTCGGAGTGAGCTGTTTAATCAAAGTCCAGTTTTACTAATTCAAAGTTTTTCGTGAAGTGGATGAAGAACACCTTGCGGTTGATGAAACCGCCCCAGTTGTTGACACGCTGGAATTTGAAGCCTGTCTGGATGGGGATGAGGTTCAGTTGCTGGATGTCCTTCTCAAACTCGGTGCCATAGCTGGAAAGGCCTTTCAGGAAGAAATAGCCCGTGTCGAAGCCCAGCATACCGAACTTGGGGTAGCGTTCTTCCATATCCTTGCGATACCATTGCTGGTAGTTCCGGGTGAAGCGGATGGAGGCGGGCAGCAGGTTGTTGGTGTAGAAGGACGAGTAGAAATAGGTGTCCAGCTCGAAGAACGCCTCCAGATGGTCTTTGGTGTAGGTCTGCCACTCCGGATAGCCGAAGAGGTGGATGCTCTGCTCGGGGTGCTCGCGCACGGTCAGCGTGAGTTGCGGCAGAATCTTTATCAGCGTCAGGTTGCTGCCCGAGGTGGGGATGAACACGTTTTCACGCCCTGCGGCCAATACGGCGCCGATGGATGCCGCGGTGGCGCTCTCATCCAGGCTCTTGAATGCGATGCCTTTGCCGCGCAGTTCTTCCTTCAAGCCTTTGATGAAGTCGGCTTTGTCCTTTGTCCCTTGCGTGGCATTGATGAAGATGATGTTGGCCTTGGCGAATTGGCGGACAAAGTGGTCGTACACCTCGGAGTAGAGGTAAGACTGGGGCGTGTTGATTTGATAGATGTTGGGGTTGCGGAAAACCGTGTTGTCTTTCGAGGTGAAGGGGATGACCAGCCGGATGTCGTTCTTCTTGGCGAAGTCCGCCAGCGGGGTGATATGCCCCTTGTATAGCGGGCCGAAGATGATGTCCATCTGCTTCATTTCCGGCTTGTCCAGGATGCTGTTCAGCGAGGCGGATTCAGGCCCGGAGTTGTAGGTGTAGAGGTCTATCGAGGTGCCCGTGCGCTTCAGGCTGTCCACGGCCATCAGGAAACCTTCGTAATACTCTATCATGCGCGCCGATTCGCTTTTGGCCACATTGTAGAAAGGCAGGACGATGGCCGCCCGGATGGTCTTGTAGCGTTTGGCTTCCTTTTGGTTGGCTTGGAAAAGCTCCGTGTTGGTGGGGATGTGCGCCGGTGCTTTCTGTTCGGCTTGTTGCTCTTGTGCGGCGGGGTAGGGGATGCAGAGCAGGGTGCCGCGCTTTACTTTCTCCTTGTCCTTGATTTCGGGATTGGCGGCTATCAGTTCTTCTTCCGTGATGCCGTATTTCCGGCTGATGCTGAACACCGTCTCGCGGCGTTTCACCTTGTGCATCTCCCGGCAACGCGACTCCACGGGGCCTTGGATGGCCGTTTGGGGTTCTTGCCGGGCAGGCGCCGTGGCTTCCCCTTCCGTTTGCGCGGCAGGGATGCGGATGACTTGCCCGATGCGGAAGTTGTCCGCGCTTAGTCCCGGGTTGGCGTCGCAGATGGCCTTGGCCGTGGTGTTGTACTTGACGGTCAGGCGGTAGAGGGTCTCGCCGGGGGCGATGGTATGGTAGGTTTCCGTCCCTGTGTTGGCCACGCCGCGGGGGATGCGGAGGGTTTGTCCGGCATATATCTTGTCGTCGCTTCCGGGATTCAGGCGGACAATGTCTGCCTGGGTGACCCCGTACATGCTGGCTATGGAGTAGAGGCTCTGCCCCTTCTCGATGGTGTGCAGGAAGTAGGATTGGTTTTCCTGCGCCAAGGCCTGGAGGCAGCACATACCGGCCAGGAGCAAGGTGCAAACCAGATGTTTCATCTTCGTTTTCATTCAGTATGCTTGGTTTTATGTTACTATCGGGCGCCCTTGGGGCTTCCCAAAAATTAGTCGCAAAGATAAGCATTATGCTTCATTCTACCCAACGGATTTGAGTTAAGAAATAATATCGCGCATTTTTAGGGCGAAAACCTGCGTCCGCAGGATGGGTATTCGGGGGAAAAGTGTAATTTTGCACGTATTTTCCCCAAGGATAGCGAAACCTATGCAAGAACAAGAGTATATAGAAGTGTATGGTGCCCGCGTGCACAATCTGAAGAACATCGACGTCCGCATCCCCCGCGACAGCCTGACGGTGATTACCGGGTTGAGCGGAAGCGGAAAGTCGTCGTTGGCGTTCGACACGCTCTTTGCCGAAGGGCAACGGCGCTACATCGAGACCTTCTCCGCGTATGCCCGGAATTTCCTGGGCAACCTGGAGCGTCCGGATGTGGACAAGATTACGGGGCTCAGCCCGGTCATCTCCATCGAGCAGAAGACCACGAACAAGAACCCGCGCTCCACCGTGGGCACCACGACCGAGATTTACGACTTCCTCCGTCTGCTCTATGCCCGGGCGGGAGAAGCCTACTCCTACCTGTCCGGCGAGAAGATGGTGAAGTACACCGAGGAGCAGATTATCGAGCTTATCCTGCGCGACTACAAGGACAAGCGCATCTACATCCTGGCTCCCTTGGTGCGCAACCGCAAGGGACACTACAAGGAACTCTTCGAGCAAGTGCGCAAGAAAGGCTACCTCTACGTCCGCGTGGATGGCGAGGTGCGCGAAGCCCTGCCCGGCATGAAGCTGGACAGATACAAGAACCACGACGTGGAAGTGGTCATCGACAAGCTCATCCCCTCGGACAAGGACGACGTGCGGCTGAAGAACAGCGTGGCCACGGCCATGAAGCAGGGCGACGGCCTCCTGATGATTCAGGACATGCAGACGGGCGACCTTCGCCACTACAGCAAACGCCTGATGTGCCCCGTCACCGGCCTTTCCTATCGCGAACCCGCCCCGCATAACTTCTCCTTCAACTCCCCCCAAGGCGCCTGCCCCCGTTGCAAGGGATTGGGCGTGGTGAACCTGATAGACATCGACAAGGTCATCCCCGACCGTTCGCTCTCCATCGCCGAGGGTGCGGTCATTCCCCTGGGCAAGTACAAGAACAGCATGGTCTTCTGGCAGATAGCCGCCCTGTTGGAGAAATACGAGGCTACCCTCAAGACGCCCGTGAGCGAATTGCCGGACGAAGCCATTGACGAAATCCTCTATGGCTCGGACGAACGGCTGCGCATCAAGAGCACCCTGGTGGGGACTTCCTCCGATTATTATGTCGTGTTCGAAGGCGTGGTGAAGTACATCCAGATGCTGCAGGACAGCGATGCCTCCGCCACCGAACGCAAGTGGGCCGAGCAGTTCGCCAAGACCGATGTCTGCCCGGAGTGCCACGGCGCCCGCCTCAACCGCGAGGCCCTCTCCTTCCGCATCCACGACAAGAACATCCACGAGTTGGCCACGATGGACATCAGCGAGCTGTATGACTGGCTGATGCACGTGGACGAACACCTCTCCAACAAGCAACGCCAGATAGCCGCCGAGATACTGAAGGAAATCCGCACCCGCCTCAAGTTCCTCTTGGACGTGGGCTTGGATTACCTCTCCCTCAACCGCTCGTCCATGAGCCTGTCCGGAGGCGAGAGCCAGCGCATCCGCCTCGCCACGCAGATAGGCTCGCAACTGGTGAACGTGCTCTACATCCTCGACGAACCCAGCATCGGCCTCCACCAGCGCGACAACCAACGCCTTATCCGTTCGCTGAAGGAGTTGCGCGACATCGGCAATTCGGTCATCGTCGTGGAGCACGACAAGGACATGATGCTGGCCGCCGATTACGTCATCGACATGGGGCCCAAGGCCGGCCGCCTGGGAGGCGAAGTGGTCTTCTCGGGCACCCCGTCCGACATGCTTCGCACGCATACCCTGACCTCGCAATACCTGAACGGCGAGCTTTGCATCGCGGTGCCGCCCGTTCGCAGGCGCGGAAACGGCCACAATCTTTCGCTGAAAGGAGCGCGGGGCAATAACCTGAAAAACGTGGATGTGGATTTCCCGCTGGGCATCCTGATTTGCGTCACCGGCGTGTCCGGCAGCGGCAAGTCCACCCTCATCAACGAAACGCTGCAACCCATCCTCTCGCAACGCTTCTACCGCTCCCTGCAAGACCCCTTGCCCTACGACAGCATCGAGGGCTTGGAGTATATAGACAAGGTGGTCAATGTCGACCAATCCCCGCTGGGGCGCACGCCGCGGTCGAACCCTGCCACCTACACGGGCGTCTTCTCCGACATCCGCAACCTCTTCGTCGGCCTGCCCGAATCCAAGATACGCGGATACAAGGCGGGGCGTTTCTCGTTCAACGTCAGCGGCGGACGGTGCGAGGCCTGCCAGGGCAACGGCTACAAGACCATCGAGATGAACTTCCTGCCCGATGTCTACGTCCCTTGCGAGGTGTGCCACGGCAAGCGATACAACCGCGAGACGCTGGAGGTGCGCTACAAGGGCAAGTCCATCGCCGACGTGCTCGACCTGACCATCAACCTCGCCGTGGAGTTCTTCGAGAACGTGCCTTCCATATTGAACAAGATAAAGGTGCTGCAAGACGTGGGCTTGGGCTACATCAAGCTGGGGCAATCCAGCACCACCCTCTCCGGAGGCGAGAGCCAGCGCGTCAAGCTGGCCACCGAACTGGCCAAGCGCGACACGGGCAAGACCGTCTACATCCTGGACGAGCCTACCACGGGCCTCCACTTCGAGGACATCCGCGTGCTGATGAACGTCTTGAACCGCCTGGTGGACAAGGGCAACACGGTCATCGTCATCGAGCACAACCTGGACGTCATCAAGATGGCGGACTACATCATCGACATGGGCCCCGAAGGCGGGCGGGGCGGGGGAGTGCTCCTCTCCTGCGGCACGCCCGAAGAGGTGGCGATGAGCGACAAAGGGTATACGCCCCGCTTCCTCCGGGAAGAGCTGAAGATACCCCACGCGTGACCCCTTGAGATACCCCACGCGTGACCCCCTGAGATACCCCACGCGTGACCCCTTGAGGTACCCCACGCGTGACCCCCTGAGGTACCCCACGCGTGACCCCTTAGAGGCTCAATATATAGTATAATAAGAATAGGTGTAAAACATTATAATATGACTAAAACCAAGATAAACAAGACCAACGCCGCCCGCCTGCTGGACAAGGCCAAGGTGGCCTACGAACTCATTCCCTACGAGGTGGACGAGAACGACCTCAGCGCGCCCCACGTGGCCGCACAGTTGGGCGAAGACATCAATTGCGTGTTCAAGACGCTCGTGCTGCACGGCGACAAGACGGGGCACTTCGTCTGCGTCATCCCCGGCGAGCATGAAGTAGACCTGAAGCTGGCCGCCAAGGTGAGCGGCAACAAGAAGTGCGACCTCATCCCCGTCAAGGAACTGCTGCCCCTCACCGGCTACATCCGGGGCGGCTGTTCGCCCGTCGGCATGAAGAAGCTGTTTCCTACTTATATCCACCGCACGTGCCTCGACTTCCCCTACATCTACGTCAGTGCCGGGATGCGCGGTTTGCAACTGAAAATCGCCCCGCACGACCTAATTCGGGAGGTAAAGGCAGAAGTTTGCGAGTTATTTGTTGGATAGTCGGACAAAATGTCTAAATTTGCACCACAATTAAAAACAAACTCATATTACTAATTTTTAAAACCTGATTTATTCGTTATGTTTGAAGGACAACCTAAGGGTTTATACGCGTTAGCACTGGCCAATACAGGCGAGCGTTTCGGTTATTACACGATGCTGGCAGTATTCGTGTTGTATTTGCAATCTAATTTCGGCCTCTCGGCTGATGCGGCAGGTAGCATTTATTCCACTTTCCTTGCTTTGGTCTATTTCTTGCCTTTCATAGGTGGCATCTTAGCCGACAAGTTCGGTTTCGGTCGGTTAGCTACCATTGGCATCATCATCATGTTCTTGGGATACCTGATATTGTCCATTCCCATTGACAATAGAGGGCTGGCCATGGCAGCCGTTTGGGGAGGTCTGTTGCTCATATCGTGTGGGACAGGCTTCTTTAAAGGGAACCTGCAGGTGATGGTGGGCAATCTCTATGACGACCCCAAGTTGGAGTCCAAGCGCGATTCTGCTTTCTCCATCTTCTACATGGCCATCAACATCGGTGCCCTCTTTGCTCCCTCGGCTGCTGTGGCCATCAAGAACTGGGGTATGGAGCGTTTCGGCTTGGACGAAGGTACGGCCTATCACTTCGCCTTTGCCGTGGCTTGCGTGTCGCTCATCTTTTCTATCCTGATATACTATGGCTTCCGTAGCACCTTCAAGCACGTGGAGGGTGGCAAGAAGCAGGAATCAGGCAAGAAGCAAGTACAGGAGCAACCTGTGGAGCAATTGTCCAAGGAAGAAACCAAGTCACGCATCGTGGCTCTTTGTCTGGTATTCGCCGTGGTCATTTTCTTCTGGATGGCTTTCCATCAGAATGGTTTAACATTGACACTTTTTGCCAACGAATTTACCGCCAAGAGTGCTTCTGGCGTGGAGAGCATGATGTTCGATGTCTGGAGCCTTGTGCTGGTCATTCTCATCGTCTATTCGCTTTTCTCGCTCTTTCAAAGCAAGACAGGTAAGGGTAAACTCATTTCCGGTTTGGTCATTTTGGCCTCAGTGTTGGGACTGGTTGCTAAGTATTCGACGTTGTCTGGAAGCATTAAGGTGGACGCCGAACTTTTCCAGCACTTCAATCCTTTCTTTGTGGTGGCTTTGACCCCCGTCTCCATTGCTTTGTTTGGTTGGCTGGCGCGTAAGGGCAAGGAACCTTCCGCACCTCGCAAGATTGGTTTGGGTATGTTGGTAGCCGCACTTGGCTATGTGGTAATGACACTGGGTTCGCTCGGCCTTCCTTGCCCTGTGGACCAAGCAACTGCCATTCAGGCCGGCACGGCATCCTTCGTTTCTCCCAATTGGCTGATTTCTACTTATCTCGTGTTGACGTTCGGAGAACTGTTGCTTTCACCCATGGGCATTTCCTTTGTTTCCAAAGTGGCTCCTCCCAAGTACAAGGGTATGATGATGGGCGGTTGGTTTGTGGCCACGGCCATTGGCAATAAACTTACCAGCGTCTGCTCGTCCTTGTGGGGAGAACTGCCTTTGGTGGTCGTATGGGGTATCCTGGTGGCACTATGCCTGCTGTCTGCCCTGTTCATCTTCTCCGTGATGAAGCGTCTGGAGAAGGTGGCCTGACCTTGACAGCAGCATTTGCTTGCGTATAAAAAGAAAATTCCTCCCGTCCTCGTTTCCAAGGGCAGGAGGAATTTTTTTGTTGTATCTACATTTTCCTTTTGTCAGAAGCAAGTCTGCCTGCAACCTCAGGACAGACATTCACGCTTTCCCTGTACTTGCCGTTCCTCTTAATTCAAGTAAGTGGAAAGCTCTTTGGCAGAGATGTTCTTGGCGACAATCACGCCATTCTCATCCAGTAAATAGTTCGCGAATCCTCCGTCCAGCCGGTATTTGTCGAACAGTTCGGAAGACCGGCCCTCCGTCTCCACGAAGCAGGAGGGCGTGACTATTTGGTCCTTTCGGATGGTTTCCTTGAAGATGGACTGATATTCATCGAACGAGACGGAAACCATTTCCACATTGTCCGGGCAAGCCGTGCGGCACGCTTGGCTGAGCGTGGCGTTGTGCATCCGCGAAGGTGCGTCGTAGCTTGCCCAAAAGCTGAGCAACACGTATTTGCCTTTCAGGTCGGAAAGGGTGAAATCGTGTTGTCCTGACGACAGGGCTTTGATTTGGAAATCGGGGGCCATGTCGCCTACGTTCAAACCTCTCTCGGGTTTGTCAATCACAAAAGATGTCAAGGAACTAATCAGCAATACAACAAAAATCCATTTTACATGTCTCATGCAATACGGTTTTGGTTAATACTATCCGGAATCCGCTTGTGGCGGTGATTTCCCTTCCGGACCTTTCTTTTCTCCGGCCTGGGGAGGTTGCCCTCCGGGGCCTTTGTCTTGAAATCGGCGGCAAAGGTACGCATTTATAAAACTATTTTCCAAATAAACAAGTCAAAAAGTGCGTTTTTCACCCCATAATTTTATGTTGTTTAGCATAAAAACGGGTTGAAATCGCCTTGGATTCCTCCCGATTCGAGTTTTTTCCGTACTTTTGTGGCTGATTTATCATTGACCTTTATTAAATATATTTCGTATATGGACATACAAGAATCTTCCGCAACGGAACTTATCCTTATCCGCATCACGGGCGAAGACCGGCCGGGCCTGACCGCCTCGGTGATGGAAATTTTGGCCAAGTATGACGCCACCATCCTGGATATCGGCCAGGCCGACATCCATAGCACCCTCTCCCTGGGCATCTTGTGCAAGACGGAGGAACAACACTCCGGCTTCATCATGAAGGAACTGCTGTTCAAGGCGTCTGCCTTGGGCGTGTCGGTGCGCTTCTATCCCATCAGTGCCGAGGAATACGAAGACTGGGTGGGCATGCAGGGCAAGAACCGTTATATCCTGACCCTGCTGGGCCGCAAACTCTCCGCCAGTCAGATTGCCGCCGCCACTCGCATCCTGGCCGACCAAGGCATGAACATCGACGCCATCAAGCGTCTGACGGGGCGTATCCCCCTGAACGAGACCGAGGCGCGGACGAAGGCTTGCATCGAGTTCTCCGTGCGCGGCACGCCGAAGGACCGCGAACAGATGCAGGCGCAGCTGATGAAGATGGCCTCCGACCTGGAGATTGACTTCTCCTTCCAACTGGACAACATGTATAGGCGTATGCGCCGCCTGATTTGCTTCGACATGGACTCCACCCTCATCGAGACGGAGGTCATCGACGAGCTGGCCATGCGCGCCGGGGTGGGCGACGAGGTGAAGGCCATCACCGAGCGCGCCATGCGGGGCGAGATAGACTTCGTGGAGAGCTTCCGCGAACGGGTGGCTCTGCTGAAGGGACTGGATGTGTCTGTCATGCAGGACATTGCCGAGCACCTGCCCATCACCGAGGGCGTGGACCGCCTGATGTATGTCTTGAAGAAGTATGGCTACAAGATTGCCATCCTCTCCGGCGGATTCACGTATTTCGGCGAGTATTTGCAGAAGAAGTACGGCATCGATTACGTCTACGCCAACGAACTGGAGGTGGTGGACGGCAAGCTGACCGGGTGCTACGTGGGCGACGTGGTGGACGGTAAGCGCAAGGCGGAGCTGCTGCGGCTCATCGCCCAGGTGGAGAAGGTGGACATCGCGCAGACCATAGCCGTGGGCGACGGGGCGAACGACCTGCCCATGCTGGGCGTGGCCGGACTGGGCATCGCCTTCCACGCCAAGCCCAAGGTGGTGGCCAATGCCCGCCAGTCCATCAATACGATAGGCTTGGACGGCGTGTTGTATTTCCTGGGATTCAAGGATTCGTATATCGACGCGCCGCGTTGAGAGCGTGCAAGCGCCGTTTTGCCCTGCCCGATGTAATGGTCGAGCAGGGCTTTTTTACTGCCTTAACCGGATAAAGGTACTACCTTTACTATAAAAAGGTGCCATCTTTTCTATAAAAAGGTGCCACCTTTATTATAAAAAGGTGCCACCTTTTTGGGTCATCATTGGCATTGATGGTTCCTCTTCCCGCGTTATCGGTGGCACAGCCCCCGGAAGTCACAGTAGGTACACCGCTTTTCGTCCTCCGTCTGGCCGAAAGGGAGGGCAGGATTGAATATCTCTTGCAGCAGGATGTGGAGCCTTTCCCGGAACTCTTGTTCGTAGAACGCGAAGTTGTTGACGGGCGTCTTCGGCTGGCGGGGGGCGCCCATCTCGATGACGGGCGTGTAGGTGTCCGATGCCGCCTTGTGGATGTAGAGCAGGGCGGGGGCCACCTTCAGGCTTTCCCGGCGACAGACGATGGCGGCGTAGAGGAACGTCTGGAAGATGTATCCGGGCCGGTTGTGGCCGGGCGTGAAGAGCTGTTCGATGTTTTCGGGCGTCTTGGGCGAGCCTCCGGTCTTGTAGTCCACGATGCGGAGCGTGTCGCCTTTTTGGTCCATGCGGTCGATGGTGCCGCCGAGGTTCAGCCTTATCTTCCCGGCCGGGGTGTCCAATTCCAGGGCTTCGTGTACCGGCTCTTCCATGCCTTTCATCTGGAAAGGGGCGTAGGCAAGGTCCAGGCGGAGCAGTTGCCTGAGGTAGGAGGCAATGACCTTGGCGTGGATGAGTTGCGTGCCGTTGTACTCCGGCTGTTCCTTCTCGTCCACGTGGAAGAACTTTTCCTTGAATGCGGCGTCCACGTAGGTTTGTATTTTCACCTCGTCTTTCAGCAGGGCTTCCAGGTCTTCCTTGCGGATTTCCGGGTTGACGGCGGTCAGGTCGGTGTATATCCGTTCGGCAGCGCGGTGGAAGAGGGTGCCGAAGAGGGCCGAGTCTATCTCCGCGCTGACCTCGTCCGGCATCCTTAGCCCGGCCACGTAGCGGTAATAGAACATCAGCGGGCAATCCAGGTATGTGTTGAGGGCGGACGGGGAAAGGATGCTTTTCGCCCCATGGTTCAGGTCATACGTTTGGATAAGTTGCCTGAGCAAATCCGGCGTCTTCTCCACAGAGATGGGTTGCACCTTGCGCGGGGATTGCCCGGCTTCCAGGTAATACCGCCGGATGGGGTTGGGATATTCCACCAGGAATTGCAAGGCGAAGCGCGACATTTCCCCCCGGTTCAGTCCTTCGGTGGACGTGTTGTAGAGCAGGGTGACGGTCTCGGCGCGTTGCAGGAGGCGGTAGAAGTAGTAGGCGTAGACGGCATTCTGGTGCTCCAAGGTGGTCATGCCGAACGCCCGGCGCAGGTTGTAGGGGATGAACGAGGATTCACTCTCGGCCTTTGGCAGTTTCCCCTCGTTGACGGAGAGCAGGAGCAGGTGGCGGAAGTCCAGGTTGCGGGTCTCCAATACGCCCATGACCTGCATACCGATGGCGGGTTCTCCATGGAAGGGTATGGTGGCCGTGGTGAGCAGGCGGGACAGGAGGCGCTTCAAGGTGTCTACGCGGAGAGCCGGCATGTCTTCTGTCCGGACGAGGTTGAGCAGGCGGTTGACCAGCGTGTAGGCACGGAAGAGGGATTCGCGGTAGAGTTGGTTGAAGATGTCTTCGTCGGCATCGGCCTCCGTGTCGTCTTCGTCGGCCTTGCGATAGAGGGTGGCCACGGCGGACAGTTGTTCGGCGAGATACCTGCATAGGGCGGCCGTCCCTGTGCGGGGGGTGAAGATGCCTTGCAGGAAGTCGTCGACCGACAGCTCGGAGGGCAGGGGGTAAAAGCGGTTGTCCGTGGTGAGCTGCCTTTCCAGAGCCGTGGCTGCGGGCGACATCCTGCGGATATAGGGATGGCGCAGGACGGCCAGCACGTTCTCGGCAAGGAAACGGCCGGTCTGGGGGGAATATCCGGTGGTTTGCAGTTCCGCCAAGGCATTGACCAGGCTATACACCGGTGTCTGTGCCAAGGGGAAACCCATGGTCACGTTGATGTTCTTCACTTCCGCCGGGATGGAATGGAGCACCGGAAGGAGCAAGGCTTCGTTGCACAACACCACCGCGCTCTCTTTCCCGATGGTTTGGCCTTCCGTCCGGATTTGGCTTATCCACTGGGGGAGGAAGCGGGCTTGCGCGTTCTCTGTGGGCGAGGAAATCAGGCTGATTTGCTTGGCGTGATGGTTCAGCGTGTGGAAGCAGGATTCGGGCAGTTCGTTGGGGAACTTCTGCAGGTTGCGGCGGATGAACTCGCCGGCCTCGTGGGTGAAAGGACCCGTCGCCTTGTCGGACGGGAAGACGTATGAGCAGTCATAATCCCAATAGAAGATGGCCCGACGGGCTTCCTGCAGCGCGGTGAACAACTGGATTTCCACTTCGTTCAACACGTTGAATCCGACGAAGACATAGTGGTCGTAGGGCAGGGCAGACAGCTCCAGGCTCTCCACGGCTGCACGTTGCATCATGCCTTCGTAGGCCATGCCCTGTGCCTGCAAGGAGGCGCGATAGGCCTGATAAATGTCGCCCAGCTTGTCCCAGATGGACAGGAAACGCTTCTTCAGCTCGGTGCGCTTTTCGATGGAGAAGTTGAGGAAGAACTGGCGGAGGGCTTCCCCTTGCTCGGGCGACAGGAAAGACGGGTCGTCCGACAGGGCTTTCAAATCCTGTAGGTTGGTGAACAGGCGGTCAGCGTCCACCAGGTTCTTGTCCACGTCGTCGAAGTCGCTGATGAGCAGTTCGCCCCAGAAGTAGAAGTCGTCCAAGGATTCCTGGGAGTCGGTCACTTGCACGAAGGTCTTGTACAGTTCGAAGACCAGGCGTATGGAGTCGCCCGTCTGCAACGGAGACAACTGGCGGAACAATTCGCTGATGCTCAGGTAGGCAGGCGACCATAGCGGCTTGTCGCTCTCAGCCGTCAGATATTCGTTGAAGAACAGGCCTGCCCGCTTGTTGGGGAAGACGATGGCCGTGCGCGACAGGTCTGTCCCGATTCGGGCATACAGATGGCGGGCGACTAATTGCAGGAAGGTTTCCATATCGTGTAGTTATATCTTTTCTATTACTTCTTCGTCTACATACCACAGGTATCCTTGGATGGATGCCGGGTCGGCTCCCATGCGGACAAGCAGGTCCATGTAGTCTTGCACTTGGCGGTTGTACTTCTTGTTGGGCTTTCCGAACTTGAAATCGACCACAAGGGTTTCCCCGTCGTGCATCATGACGCGGTCAGGGCGGCGGGTCTTCAGTTGCCCGTTTTCCTGCCAGATAATCTCGCATTCGTTGAACAGCTGCCATTTCCCGGAGTACCAATCTTGCACTTCGGGCAGGCTGAAGGCTTGGTGGACAAGCTGGCGGATTTCATCCTCTGTTTCTTTCTCGGCAATGATGCCCTCGGCTATGAGGCGATCCACGGCAGGGTCGATGTCTTCCAATACCTTGATGCTGGCGAAGAGCGTGTGGAGCAGGCGTCCACGGTCAATCATCCGGTGGGCTGCCTCTTCCTCGCCGAGGCCGGCGATAAAGTCTGCGGAACGGTTGGATTGTCGAAAGGTTACGGCAGGATGTGTGGAGACCATCTGAACAGCCAGCTTGTCCGGCTTTTGCAAGAGGCGGTTGGCCGTCTGCGCGGATTGGGCGGTGGCAGGGATGGAGGGATGTGGAGTGCCATATTCAAAGGTATGGTCCTCCTCGCTCCATTGTCCGGTGCCTTGTCGGGCGATTTCCGGCAATACGGCGGCCAATAATTCGGAGACCGTGGATTTCTGTCCGTCCCGTCCCCAGCAGATGAGGTTCTTCCCGGCACGGGTGAAGGCCACGTAGAGCAGGTTGAGGTTGTCCACCCAGAGTTGCAGCCTTTCTTGCAGGTAGGCTGACCTGTAGGTGGAGCTTGCCATGGAGGAGGAGTAGGTGACGGGGACCAAATCAAGCTCGTTGTAGGGCCGCTCCGAAGGCGTGCACCAGATGAGCTGGTTGTTGGTTTCATTCTCCAGCTTCCAGTCGCAATAGGGTATCAATACCGTATGAAACTCCAGTCCTTTGGATTTGTGGATGGAAAAGATGCGGATGCCTTCCACTTCTCCGCCGGGGATGGTCTTGCCGCACAAGGTCTCGTCCCAATAGCGGATGAAGTCGGCAAGATCGGAAGAATGGTCTTGCAGGAAACTGGCCACGGCGTCGAAGAAGGCGAACAGGTAAGCGTCTTGTCCTTGTATCCGGTTCAGCATCAGGAGCGAATACAATTCCTCCAACAATTCATACAGCGGCATCAAGCTCAGCTCCTCTTGTCTGGCCGTAAGCTCGGAAGGCAACGGCGCATCCACCCATAGCCCCAAGTCGGAGAGCAACAAGGCTCTGGCAATGGAGTCTTGGGGGGCAGCCAAGTATCGGACGGCATCCACCAACGAACTGACCACGGTGGAGGCATCCAGCCGGAAGGCTTCGTCCGAGACGATGGGCACGCCCAATTCCTTGTCAAAATAGTCGGCAATCGGGGGGATGTTCTTGTTCTTGCGCACCAGGATGGCTATGTCGTTGAGCCGTATGCCTTCCGCGAGGAGACGGCGCACTTCATTGCCCAAGGCTTCCAAAGTCTGTTGTTTATAATCTTCGGCTTCCTCGGCTTGCAACAAGTGTATTTTGACATGCCCTTTTTCCTCGGCCTTGGGCGATTGCTGCACGACGTCGGCGTATGCCTCCAGCAGGGGCTGGCATGATTCTTTCAGTTCTTTGAGGTGCAGGGTGTTGAAGTATTCTGTTGCTGCCGTGAAGAACCGGTTGTTGAAGTTGATGATGAGCGCCTCGCTGCGTCGGTTGACGGCCAAGGTTTTCACCTTTATATATTGGTTCAGCGAGCCGTTGCCCGGCTTCAGTCCGTTCAGGATTGTCCAGTCGCCGTTGCGCCACCGGTAGATGGATTGCTTCACGTCGCCCACGATGAGGCTGTCATGGCCTTGCGACAATCCTTCGGCCAGCAGGAGGCGGAAGTTGTCCCATTGCATGCGGCTGGTGTCCTGAAACTCGTCTATCATCACGTGGCAAATGCTGCTGCCCAGCTTTTCATAGATGAACGAGCTGTCTCCCTCGGCCATCAAGTTGTGCAGCAATGCGTTGGTGTCTGTCAGCAGGAAACGGTTAGCTTCATGGTTGAGGCGGCGGACTTCCTCGTCTATATGGTTCAATAGCTGGAGCTTGTCCAAATGGCGCAACGAGAGGGTGCAACTGTTGACTGTATAGGCAGCCAGCGGGCGCAGGCGTTCGGCTTCTTCTGTCAACGGGATCAGCTCCTGTTCGGCCAAGGCGATGATTTCTTTTCGTCGGGGGGATTGTTGCGTCGCCCAGTTGTTGGCACTGTTCAGGCTCTTGCTTAGGGTGGCCAGGGGCATGTCCTTGTCTGTCAGCTTCCCGGCTTTCAACTTGCGGAAATAGCCGCCTATGCTGTTTCTGCCGCCCCGCAATTCTTCGGCAGACAGATTGTGCGCCTCGAGTATTTCTTCAAAGCGTTTCCCTTTGTCCGCCATTTGCTTCAGCGATTTTTCAGCCATTCCTTTCAAGAGGTCTTTGTACAGGCGGACGGCTTGCGGATGGCGCATTTTCGCCCTGAGCATTTCCCCGCGCTCCACGTAGCCTTCGTTGAAAATGTTGCGGGCGAAGGCTTTGACCTCGTCCGATACATTCCATCGCTTGTCGTCGGCAATGCGTTCGTAGATGTAATCCAGCAGCAGGGGCAGGACAGGCGAAGCAGGAGTGAGGCCTTCGATGAGGCTGTCCACGGCGTCGGACAACACCTTGTCGCTGTCCAGTTCGATGTTCAGGTTGGGGCTTAGCTCGAGTTCGCGGGCGAGGTTGCGCATGACTGATTGGAAAAACGAGTCGATGGTCTCCACCCGGAAGCGGCTGTAGTCGTGCAGCATGTACAGCAGGGCGTTGCCTGCCCGTTGCCTGATTTCCTCTTCGGTGAGGGACAGGTGCAATGCCGGCAATTCCGCTTGGAGACAATGCAGGTAAGCCGTTGCGGAGGGGTCGTTCGTCCACAGGCCGTAGAGGGTTTGCACGATGCGCTCTTTCATTTCCGCGGTGGCTTTGTTCGTGAAGGTGACGGCCAGTATGCGGCGGTAGGCGCGTGGGTCGGCAATGAGGTGCTTGATATATTCGACGGCCAGCGTGAAGGTCTTTCCCGAGCCTGCCGAGGCTTTGTACACAAGAAGTTCCATGATGTTATCCGGCTGCTTTTCTCAGGCGTTTGAAGTATTCGATGATTCCCCGGTAATCCCGGTCGGTGCAGGCATTGAACTTGTTCCATAGGTCGCCCATCACCACGGCGCCTCCGAAGTGCAGTTCATGCAGCAGGGGGATGTTCTCCAGCCTTACGCCGCCCAGGGCCATGACGTTGCTGTCGATGAGATGCTTGTCGGCGGCCTGGCGCAAAGTCTCCTCGCTGAAAGCGGCGGGGCGGGGCGTGGTGATGGAGTTGAATACCGGGCTGAGGAACACATAGTCGTAGACACGTTTCTTGGCTTGCAGCTCGTCCAGGGAGCGGCAAGTGCAACTGACGTGCCCCGAATAATCTTCGGGCATGTTGGGATTCCGTTTGTTGAGGTGGATGCCCATCAGGCCGCATTCCTCCTGCAGGTAGAAATGCTCGTGGGTGACGATTTGCCTGTGGTATTTTTCGGGTATGAGGGAAAGAAGGCGTTCGGCATACATCGCCGGCGTCTCCGGCTTGCGCAGATGCAGGATGTCCAGCCCTTCCTCGAACAGGGCATTGATGATTTGGTCCTCTTCAACGAAGAACGTCGGGGTGGTGACTACTATCAGTTTCATACCTTTTGCTTCAATGGGTGCAATGTTTGCTATCATTGGTTGTTGATGCCGACAAAGATACATAATCTTGTTGAAACCACCAATCTTTCGCTTGCATATTGTCTGCATTATCCCTGCAAAATGGGGGATAAAAAGGGAATTTCCAAAAGAAAATCGAAAGAAAACCGCCGAATGCTTGCATATTCGGTGGAAAAGCACTACCTTTGCGCCGCAATTCAACAAGGTTGGTTCCGTAGCTCAGCTGGATAGAGCAACGCCCTTCTAAGGCGTGGGTCCTGCGTTCGAATCGCAGCGGAATCACACAACAAAGCCCCGGCTTGAAAAAGTCGGGGCTTTGTTGTGTAAGAATGGATATGTTCAAAGAGAAACTCTGCATATTGAATGCTGAGACTCTTGGTTGCTTGAAATGTAAACGGTGAATGTGCCAGACGGATATCGTCTTGAGAATCTTTTGAGCCTCTTGTCGGATTCGAACCAACGACCCCGAGATTACAAATCACGTGCTCTGGCCAACTGAGCTAAAGAGGCGGGTGGGTAAGCTTGCTACATCGCGCCGCTACGACCTGTTACCTTTGCTGCGGTCAAGCCCTGGAGGATTCACAGGGAGCTGGCCGTGTAGGACTTACCCGTTTTTGCGGTTGCAAAGGTACGCATTTTTTTTATTCCTGCAATAGCACGTCCCTGTTTTTTTATGGCTTTTTACCTTGTCCCTTGCCTTATGTGTTGATATTGTGTGAATTATGCGATTGATTGCAATTTTGAGCTTAGGGGCGTTGCGATGTTAATTCCGGTGTGCAACTGCCATTGCTAAGAATGGCGTGTTTGGATTGTTGAAAAGATATTAAACATTATACAATACAAACAATAGATAATTTAAATATCGTTCTTATGCGTTTTCTCTTCGATTGCTTCCGGACCGTCAAAACACTCTTTCTGGAAGAGGCATGAAACGGAGGGATAACGGAGAGATAACGGAGGGATAAGAGAGAAATGACGGGTGAAGAAACAAAAAATAGACCATTTCCCGCATTTTCAAGGTCTTTGGTGGGTGATGGCTTCTGCCGCCCTGGCGGGCGGAAAATGCGGGAAGCGGCCTTAATTATATCGCACTTACGTTAAAACTATGTTATAAAACATAAGAAAATAGGCCTGAATATTTGCAGGTATCAAAAATAACTGTACCTTTGCAGCGCAGTTGGGAAACTGCTTACGATACTTAATAGTATTTTCATAGGCTAATTTGAATAATAGGTAATTAAGGTAAAGATTGTAGTTTTCAAAATTAGGTAATTGGAGTTTGTTTTTAAAGGTAAAAGTAAAGATTGATTTTAGGTAACATTTGGATGTTTAGAAAAAGAAAAGCCTTTGGGCTTTTCTTTAAAGAGGCGAGAAGTTCGTGAGAACTTGCTCGTTTTTTTATGCCTTATGGGGAGGGGGCGAGGTGGTTTCATTGATTTTCTGTCGTACATTGTTCTGCTTTTTGAAGTTTTTTCTTTACCTTTGTCGCTCAAGTATCAAAAATCATAAGCATTATGTCAGAGTTGGCTCCTTTGATATCCGATTTGGCCCTTATCTTGATTTGTGCGGGCATCATGACCTTGGTCTTCAAGAAACTGAAGCAACCTTTGGTCTTGGGGTATATCGTGGCAGGATTTTTGGCCAGTCCCCACATGCCTTTTACTCCTTCCGTGATGGAGAGTGCCAGTGTGAAGGTGTGGGCAGACATTGGCGTTGTCTTTCTGCTTTTTGCATTGGGGTTGGAGTTCAGCTTCAAGAAGATAGTCAAGGTGGGTGGCCCTGCGGTAATAGCGGCTTGTACGGTCATTTTCTGCATGATTCTGCTGGGGGTGGCTGTTGGTTCGGCTTTCGGGTGGAGCAAGATGGATTGCCTCTTTTTGGGCGGCATGATTGCCATGTCTTCCACTACTATTATCTATAAGGCTTTCGATGATTTGGGCTTGCGTAAAAAGAAATTTACCGGATTGGTGCTCAGTGTTTTGATATTGGAGGATATCTTGGCCATCGTCCTGATGGTGATGCTGTCCACGATGGCCGTCCGTCATAACTTCGAGGGTACGCAGATGCTGGAAAGCATTGCCAAATTGTTGTTCTTCCTGATTCTATGGTTTGTGGTGGGCATTTACCTCATTCCTCTTTTCCTGAAGAAATGCCGGAAATTGATGAGCGACGAGACATTGCTTATCGTGGCTTTGGCCATGTGTTTCGGCATGGTGGTATTGGCTGCCCGCACCGGATTCTCTCCTGCTTTCGGTGCTTTTATCATGGGTTCCATATTGGCGGAGACCGTGGAGGCCGAGCATATTGAGAAGTTGGTGACTCCGGTCAAAGACTTGTTCGGTGCCATTTTCTTCGTGTCCGTGGGCATGATGGTTGATCCTTCCATGATAGTGGAGTATGCGGTTCCCATTCTTGTCATCACGTTGGCCGTGATTGTGGGGCAGGCGTTGTTTGGCACGTTGGGTGTGCTTTTGGCAGGGCAACCGCTGAAAACGGCCATGCAGTGCGGATTCAGCTTGACGCAAATCGGCGAATTTGCTTTTATCATAGCTTCCTTGGGTGTTTCGTTGCACGTCACGGGACATTTCCTGTATCCCATTGTGGTGGCGGTGTCGGTCATCACCACGTTTTTGACCCCTTATATGATTCGTCTGGCCGAACCTGCTTCAGACTATGTGGATGCCCATCTGCCTGAACGCTGGAAAAACTTCCTGGCACGTTACGCTTCCGGTTCGCATACGGTGAACCATGAAAGTTTGTGGAAGAAGCTGATTGTGGCATTGTTGCGTATAACGGTGGTCTATTCCATTGTGTGCGTGGCGGTCGTGGCTTTGTCTTTCCGCTTTTTGGTGCCATTCTGTCAATCACATTTGCCGGACATCTGGGGCTCCTTGGTGGCCGCGTCGGTGACGGTCTTGTGCCTTTCTCCTTTCTTGCGGGCAATTATGATCAAGAAAAACCATTCCATGGAATTTACGACCTTGTGGAAGGAAGACCGAGGCAATCGTGCACCCTTGATGGCCACCATCATCTTGCGTGTGTTGTTGGTTGTGGGGTTTCTGGTGTTTGTCATCTCTGGGCTTTTTCAGATATCCGTGGGATTGGTGTTGGGCATTGCATTCCTCTTGGTGGTGCTGATGGTGCTCTCGCGTCAGTTGAAGAAACAATCCATTTTGATAGAACGTCGGTTCTTCCAGAATTTGCGTTCGCGGGATATGCGTGCGGAATATTTAGGTGAAAAGAAGCCTCAGTATGCCGGACGTTTGCTTTCCAAGGACTTGCATTTGGCTGATTATGTTATCCCTGGCGAAGCTTCGTGGGCAGGCAAGACATTGGCTGAATTGAATTTCGGCAAGAAATATGGTGTGCATGTCGTCTCTATTTTGCGGGGGAAGAAGCGTATCAACATTCCCGGAGCCTCTGTGCGCTTGTTTCCGGAAGACAAGATACAGGTGATAGCCACAGATGCTGAGTTGAACACCTTCGGCGAGGCGATGAACCGGGCTTGTGTGTTGGAGGACGATGTGGTGGAGAAGAGCGAAATGATTTTGCGCCAGTTCCGTATAGAGAGCGATTCTGTCTTTCTGCACAAAAGCATCAGGGAAGCAGGCATCCGCGAGAAATACCGTTGTCTGGTGGCTGGTGTTGAACGCGAGGAGAACATCCTCCGTGCTCCTGATCCCAACGAGCCTTTCCTGGAAGGGGACATCGTTTGGATTGTGGGGGAGAGCACGGATGTATATCGCCTTGCCGGGCAGGACGCGTTGACCGAAGAATGAGGATTCCTCAGATTTTACCCAGGATTTTGTCCATCACCCAATTGGTCAATGTGGCGCTTTCTCCATTGCAGGTGCAGACGGATTTGCCCAGCAGGTGGTCTACAACAGCTTGGATGAGCGGTTGTTGCACGTACGTGGGGTTCTCTACGCGGATTTCTTCGCGTCCTTTTTCCGTATGCAGGGAGATAGGTTCGTAGGTGAAGATGGAGAAACAAAGCATCCCTTTGTCTCCGATAACCTCAATGCGGTCTTCGCGGGCAGAGTCATCCGCCACGAAGCACCAAGAACCACTGCCTACCAACCCGCTTTCAAACTGGAAGCAGGCGCTGAGGGTGTCTTCGGCCGGATATAATCCGCCCCGGTTGCTCTTATAGCCGCTGGCTTGCAGGATGCAGCCGAACATTTCCTGAATCATGTCCAACTGATGAGGGGCCAGGTCGTAGAAATATCCTCCACCGGCAATGTCCGGTTGCACACGCCAAGGCAGGTTTTCCTTGTTGTAATCCAAGTTGCGCGGAGGCTGGGCGAAGCGTATCTGGATGTTGATGACATTGCCGATGGCACCTTCCTCCACCAGCGATTTGACTTTCAGGAAATAGGGGAGATAGCGGCGGTAGTAGGCCACAAAGCAAGGCACGCCCGTCTCGTGCGAGATGCGGTTGATGCGACAGCATTCCTCGTAGGTCACTGCCATGGGCTTTTCGATATACACCGGCTTGCCCGCCTTCATGGCCATAATGGCGTAGGTGGCGTGCGACGAGGGTGGGGTGGCGATATATACGGCGTTCACCTCCGCGTCATCCACCAAGGCTTGCGCATCGTCATACCAGCGGGGGATGCCCCGTTCTTGGGCATATTTCTTGGCTTTCTCGCCATTGCGGCTCATCACGGCCACGACCTCCGAGTTCTCTATTTTCTGAAAGGCAGGGCCGCTTTTGTATTTGGTCACTTCACCGCAACCGATGAAGCCCCATTTGACTATTTTATCCGTTGTAAATTCCACTTAATCTTCCTCCTCGAAGTCAAATTCAAAATCAAAGTCGTCCATGAACTCCGGCGTGGTGAATTCCTCCAGCTCGCGACGGTCTTTCTTGGTGGGACGTCCGGTGCCCTTGGCACGGTTCACGAATCCGCTGATTTTGCTCATTTCCAGCAATTCGTATTGGTCGGGTGTGGTGACATTCTCCAGGACTTCCGGCACCAGTTTGGCTCCCACACGCTTCTCAATGGGTTGCAACACCTTGAAGGAGTAGGTGATGGGCGGCTTGCGCACTTGCACCACGTCGCCCGGCTTCACCATGCGTGCGGCCTTTGCCTGTGCGCCATTGATGCTGACCCGTCCTTTCTTGCACGCTTCGGCAGCTATGCTCCGCGTCTTGAAGATGCGTGCGGCCCACATCCACTTGTCTATTCTTGCCTCGCTCATTGCTTCTTGTGGTTGAATTGGTTCATGGTGATGTCCAAGCCTGCCAGGCAGAAGCTTTGGATGATTTCCCCGGCTGTTTCCAGGCGTTCGGGCATCAGTTTGTATTCTTCTTCGGTAAAGGGGCTCAACACATAGTCTATCTGTCCTCCGCGTGGGAAGTCGTTTCCGATGCCGAAGCGCAGACGGGCATATTCCTGGGTGCCCAGCGTGGCAGCTATGTGTTTCAGGCCATTGTGGCCGCCATCGCTCCCTTTTCCTTTCAGGCGCAAGGTGCCAAAGGCCAGGGAGAGGTCGTCCACCACTACCAGTAAATTTTCCAAAGGGATGTTCTCTTTCTGCAGCCAATAGCGCACGGCGTTTCCGCTCAGGTTCATATAGGTGGAGGGCTTCAGTAACACGATTTGCCTGCCCTTCAGCGTGAGGCGGGCGGTGAATCCGTATCGCCCGTCGGCGAAGGCGGCACCCGTCTTTGCGGCCAAGGCATCCACGGTCATGAATCCGATGTTGTGGCGCGTTTCGTGATATTCAGGGCCTATGTTGCCCAATCCTGCAATTAAATATTTCATAGTCGGCATGTCGGAAAATAAGAAACGCGAATTATCGCATCTGCGCTAACCCGCGTTTCTCGGTTTATGTGATATTTGGGGACTTTCGTATCGTCCGGTTTAGCTGTTGGCGGCGGCTGCGGCTGCACCTCTTGCGGCGCGGGTCAACTTGACAGCACATACCACGGCATCCTTGGCGTTCAGCAGCTCCAAGCCTTCGTAGTTCAGTTCGCCTACTTTCACGGTCTTGCCCAATCCCAGGTGGGAAACGTTGACCACCAGTCTTTCGGGGATGACGTTGTACAAGGCTTTCACTTTCAGCTTGCGCATTTGGAGGGAGAGCTTACCACCGGCTTTCACGCCTTCTGCCAAGCCTTCCAACTGAACGGGCACTTCCATCACGATGGGTTTAGCCTCGTCGATTTCGTAGAAGTCCACGTGCAGGATGTTGTCCTTGACGGGGTGGAACTGGATGTCCTTCATGATGGCGTTGTACTTCTTGCCGTCGATGACGAGGTCTACCACGTAGATGTGCGGGGTGTAAACCAAGTTGCGCAGTCCTTCGTTCGTCACCGTGAAGTGAACGATTTCCTTTCCACCATACAATACGCAGGGTACTCCGTTGTTCTTACGGATGGCCTTCAAGGCTCTTGCCTGCTCCGAGGAGCGTTCTGCAATGGTTCTTGCAGTACCTTTTACTTCAATAGATTTCATGTCTTAAAAATTTTTTGTGTTACTCTAAAATTAAGTAGTTCATTTGCTTAATTCACCATCACACGATGCAACCTTGCCGGTTGCCTGATGCTGCAAAAAGCGGGCGCAAAAGTACGATTAATTTTTGAAACCGCCAAATCTATACGCTAAAAATCAATGTCGATGTTGATGGGATGGTTCAGCAGCGGGGTCTCTTCCGTAGTTTCCGGTTCCGCCTCGGCGTGTCCCTCGTTATCCTTGGCGGAAACGCTGTCACCGCCCTGTTTTTCCCGGATGAAGCGTATGCTGTCTTGCAGGCTCTTCATGAACTTGTCGAAATCCTCCTGGTAGAGGAAAATCTTGTGCTTCTCGAAGTTCACCTGCGAGTCGTCGCCCTCGCCCGTGATGATTTTCTTGCTTTCGGTAATCGCCAGGAAGAGTTCGTCCTTCCGGTTCTTCTTCACGTCCAGGTAATAGATGCGTTTGCCAGCCTTGACGGCCTGGGAATACACGATGTCTTTGTCGCTTATGTCGGTTCCGTTTTTCTTTCTAAAATCTTCCATCTTTCGTTCGCATTTTTGAATCAAGGGCAAAATTGATGATTTTTTTTATACTTTCAAAGGAAAAATAGGGGATATTCGCTTTCTTATGCAAAAAAATGTATTTTGTTTGGGTTGGCTCGCTAAAAATGCCTACTTTTGCACCTCGTTAGAAAGAAAACCAGTATTAATCCTTAGTTTATGATTAACAGAGTTCTTATACGACTTAAGATTATCCAGATTGTCTATGCCTACTATCAGAATGGCAGCAAAAACCTGGATGCCGCAGAAAAAGAGTTGTTTTTCAGCCTTTCCAAGGCTTACGACCTTTATAATTATCTGTTGATGCTGATGATTGCAGTGACCAATTACGCGCAGAAGCGGATAGATGCGGGAAAATCAAAACTGGCTCCTACGGCCGAGGAGTTGTATCCCAACATGAAATTTGTGGAAAACAAGTTCATTGCCCAGTTGGAAGTCAACGACCAGTTGGTGGACTTCATTGCCAACCAGAAACGCTCTTGGACCAATGATGAAGATTTCGTCAAGGCATTGTACGACCAGATTGTGGCTTCGGATATATATAAGGAATATATGGCATCGTCCGATAATTCCTACGATGCCGACCGCGAGTTGTGGCGGAAGCTCTACAAGACCTTTGTCTTCAACAACGAAGCCTTGGACGCTTTGCTGGAAGACCAAAGCCTGTATTGGAATGACGACAAGGAGGTGGTGGACACCTTTGTCTTGAAGACCATCAAGCGTTTCGACGCGAAGAACGGTGCCAAACAGCCTTTGCTGCCGGAGTTCAAGGACGAAGAAGACCGCGAGTTTGCCCGCCGCCTCTTCCGCCGCGCCATCTTGAATGCGGATTATTACCGCCACCTGATAGGCGAAAACACGCGCAACTGGGATTTGGATCGCGTCGCTTTCATGGATGTCATCGTGATGCAATGCGCTTTGGCCGAAATCCTGAGCTTCCCGAACATCCCCGTCAGCGTTTCCCTGAATGAATATGTGGATATCGCCAAGGTGTATAGCACGCCGAAGAGCGGCAGCTTTGTCAACGGCACCTTGGACGGAATTGTTAATCAATTAAAAAAAGATGGTAAGTTGACGAAAAACTGATATTTTTGTCGCGCATTAAACACTAAAAACTGAATATTTTATGAATTTTCTGACAATCACTTTGTTGCAGGCTGCTCCTGCCGCAGGTCCTGACGGTAGCTTGATGTGGATCATGCTGATAGCTATGTTCGTTATCATTTATTTCTTCATGATCCGTCCTCAAAACAAGAAGCAAAAGGAGATTGCCAACTTCCGCAAATCCCTCCAGGTGAACCAGAAGGTAATCACTGCCGGCGGCATCCATGGCGTCATCAAGGAAATCAATGACGCTGACGTCATTCTTGAGATTGCTTCCAATGTGAAAATCCGCATAGACAAGAACTCTATCTTTGCTGCGGCTTCCGACGCCAACAGCACGCAGGCTGCTGCCAAATAAACCAACACATTGAGGGAGCAACGCCTATGTTCGATTATAAGAACATAAAGCCAACCTGCATAAGGATAAAAAAGCAAGTGAAGGACTTCCTGCTCAGCGAAAAGAGCAGGGAGTTCTTCATTTTTTTGTTTTTCTTCTTTGTGGCGGGAGGATTCTGGCTGTTGCAGACGTTGAACAATGATTACGAGACGGAGTTTTCTGTGCCTGTCCGGCTTCGCAATGTGCCTGAGAATGTGGTGGTTACTTCCGAACCTGTTTCCAAGCTGCGCGTCCGGGTAAAGGACAAAGGCACCGCCTTGCTCAACTATATGCTGGGGAAGAGCTTTTATCCTGTCAACATCGACTTCAAGGAATCCCAGGGCGAGGGAAGCCGGGTGCGGCTCAACGCTTCCCATTTCAGCAAGGAGATAGCCAGCCAGCTGAAGTCTTCCACACAGCTCCTGTCCATCAAGCCGGACACGTTGGAGTATATCTACTCAACGGGCGTTTCCAAGCGGGTGCCTGTCAGGTTGCAGGGAGCGGTCAAGGCCGGACGCCAGTATTATTTCCCGGACACGCTTTTCCAACCCGACTCCGTCTTGGTATATGCGCCGGAGAATATGCTGGACACGATTTTGGTGGCTTACACGCAATTTGTGAAGCTGGACAACGTGTCCGACACGGTGAGCAAGCATCTCCTCTTGCAGGCTTGCAAGGGTGTGAAGTTCGTCCCTCCTTCCATCCAGATGACCTTGCCGGTGGACATCTATACGGAAAAGACAGTGGAAGTCCCCTTGCGTGGGATAAACTTCCCTGCCGACAAGATGTTGCGCGCTTTCCCCTCCAAAGTGCAAGTCACGTTTCAGGTGGGTGTGAGCCGTTTCCGGCAAATCACCGCGGACGATTTCCACATCAACGTGTCCTACGAGGAACTGCTGAAACTGGGCGCCAATCCCTATACGGTGAAGCTCCGGAGCATCCCGAAGGGGGTGAGCCATGTGCGTTTCAATCCCGAGCAAGTGGATTTTCTGATAGAACAAGTATCTCCTGACGATGGCTATTAAGATAGGCATAACTGGTGGCATAGGGAGCGGCAAGAGCGTGGTGTCCCGTTTGCTGGAGTTGATGGGCATTCCTGTCTACCTCACGGATAATGAGGCCAAACGCCTGATGCGTGACGATGTCGGCATCCGTGGCGATTTGACCGCTTTGTTAGGCTCCGGGGTGTATCAGGACGGTGCGCTGAACAAACCCATGCTGGCTTCATACATCTTCGGCCATCCGGCGCATGTGCAGGCAGTGAACGCCATTGTCCATCCCCGCGTGCGCGATGACTTCAGGCGCTGGGCGCAGAGGATGTCCGGCCATAAACTGGTGGCGATGGAGTCTGCCATCCTTCTCGAAGCCGGTTTTCGGGACGAGGTTGACGTCGTGGTCATGGTTTATGCTCCTCGTGAGGTGCGCATCGCCCGAGCCATGCGCCGGGATGATTCCTCGCGCGGCAGTGTGGAAAAGCGCATAGACAGCCAGATGGATGACAGGGAGAAGCAGGCGCAGGCGGATTTCGTCCTGGTAAATGACGGTGAAACCGCATTGCTGCCACAGGTTTTGAACCTGATTTCTTCCTTATCCCGAAATCATTGATTACCTTTGCGCCTCGTAAAAGTAAAACTATCAATAATCAAACAATTGAACTTATTATGTTGAAGACTGTTTTATCCATCACCGGTAAACCCGGTTTGTATAAGCTCGTTTCCCGTGGAAAGAATATGCTGATTGTGGAGTCGCTGGGCGACAAGAAGCGTTTCCCTGCCTACGGCAACGAGAAGATAATTTCCTTGGGCGACATATCCATGTACACGGATGAAGACGATGTCCCCTTGTCCGAAGTGCTTGCCTCCATGAAGAAGAAGGAGAACGGCGCGGCTGTGTCCTTGGACGTGAAGAAGGCATCCGCAGAGGACTTGTTTGCCTATCTGGCCGAAGTGTTGCCGGAGTTTGACCGCGACCGCGTACATGCTTCCGATGTCAAGAAGCTGATTTCTTGGTATAACCTGTTGGTGGCAAGCGGCATGACCGACTTTGAAGAGGATATAGATGCAGAAAAAAACGTCGAAGCTTCAGAGGACAGCTCGGCATCTGAAAAGTAATATTTCGGCATCTGAATGGCAAAACGGATAAGAAGATGGTTGTTTATCCTGTCTTCTTGTCCGTTTTTTATGTCAGGAGTTGGGATTTTCATCCGTTAGGCAACGCTTATGCCAAGCGAAAAAAGAGGGTGTGTCCATTTTTTGACGCACCCTCTCTTGAATCTATTGTCAATTCAAATTATACTATCAGGAAATGATTCCAAGTTGTTTGAAGCATTTGGTCAGCTTCTCCACGGCATAGTCCACCTGTTCTTTGGTGTGGGTGGCCATGAGGGCTACGCGCACCAAGGTGTCTTGCGGGGCACAGGCAGGCGGTATGACGGGATTGATGAAGATGCCTTCGTCAAAGGCCAGCTTGGTAACGGTGAATGTCTTGTCCGTGTCGCGCACGTAGAGGGGAATAATGGGCGACTCTGTCTCGCCAATCTCGAAGCCTGCCTCACGGAAGCGCTTCAAAGCATAGTTGGTGACCTCCCACAGGTGCTTGATGCGTTCCGGCTCCGTGCGGATGATGCGGATGGCCTCGCGTGCGGCTGCGGTGGCCGCCGGGGTATTGCTGGCCTGGAAGATGTAGGAGCGGGCGTTGTGGCGCAGCCAATTGATGACCTCCTTGTCACCGGCTACGAAACCGCCGATGCTGGCCAGCGACTTGCTGAAGGTGCCCATGATGAGGTCCACGTCGTCCGTCACGCCGAAGTGGTCGCACACGCCGCGCCCCTCACGTCCGAAGACGCCGATGCCGTGTGCCTCGTCCACGTAGATGCTGGCGTTGTATTTCTTCTTCAGGCGGACGATTTCCGGCAGGTTGGCCAAATCACCTTCCATGGAGAAAACGCTGTCTACTACGATGAGTTTCACAGCATCCGGTTCGCAACGCTGGAGTTCCTTCTCCAGGGCCTCCATGTCGTTATGCTTGTATTTCAGTTGGGTGGCAAAAGACAGACGGCGTCCGTCCACGATGGAGGCGTGGTCGCGGTCGTCGCAGATGATGTAGTCGCCGCGTCCCACCAACTGGGGGATGACTCCCTCGTTCACGGTGAAGCCCGTGGAGAAACACAGGGCCTCGTCCTTGCCGACAAACTCGGCCAGTTCCTTTTCCAGCTCAACGTGGATGTCCAGCGTGCCGTTCAGCAGGCGGGAGCCGGCACATCCCGTCCCATATTTGTCCGTGGCCGCCTTGGCCGCCTCGATGATTCGCTTGTCATACGTCAGCCCCATGTAGGCATTCGAGCCGAACATCAGGACCTTCCGTCCGTCCATCATCACTTCCGTGTCCTGATGGCTGTCTATCGTGCGGAAATAGGGATATACGCCTTTGGCCATAAATTGTTGTGGCACATCGTATTTTGCAAATTTGTCTTGTAATAAACCCATGAACTATTAGTTGTATTTACGATATGAATATTTGTCCTCTGCAATCTTCCGGTTGCATCGTGAGTTCTCATTCAGCGCGCAAAGATAGCAATTTATGTTGGTATGTTTTTCATTTTGCCTTCAAAAAAAGTGCCCTGCGGGATTCTTTTGCGTGAAAAAGGGAGACGGGTTCGCCAAAAAGTAGTACCTTTGCACGCTCGATTTTTGAACTTATTATAGAATAAAATATGGCAGTAGAATTAAAAGACCTTACCAAACGGAGCGAGAACTACTCGCAATGGTACAATGAACTGGTGGTGAAATCCGACCTGGCCGAGCAATCCGCTGTGCGCGGGTGCATGGTCATCAAGCCCTACGGATATGCCATCTGGGAGAAAATGCAGCGTCAGCTGGATGATATGTTCAAGGAGACGGGGCACGTCAATGCCTACTTCCCCCTGCTCATTCCCAAGTCTTTCCTGAGCCGTGAGGCAGAGCACGTAGAGGGCTTCGCCAAGGAATGTGCCGTGGTGACCCACTACCGGCTGAAGAACGACCCCAACGGCGGGGGCGTCGTCGTTGACCCGGCGGCCAAGCTGGAGGAGGAACTGATTATCCGTCCGACTTCGGAGACCATCATTTGGAATACGTACAAGAACTGGATCAACTCCTACCGCGACCTGCCCATCTTGGTGAATCAATGGGCTAACGTTTTCCGCTGGGAGATGCGCACGCGCCTCTTCCTGCGCACCGCCGAATTCCTCTGGCAGGAGGGGCACACCGCCCATGCCACCAAGGAGGAGGCTGAGGCTGAAGCCGTGAAGATGTTGAACGTCTATGCCGACTTTGCCGAGAAATACATGGCCGTGCCTGTAATCAAGGGCGTCAAGTCGGCCAACGAACGCTTTGCCGGCGCGTTGAACACCTACACCATCGAAGCCATGATGCAGGACGGCAAGGCATTGCAGAGCGGCACGTCGCACTTCCTCGGGCAGAACTTCGCCAAGGCTTTCAACGTGCAGTTTGTCAATAAGGACAACCAACTGGAGTACGTTTGGGCCACGTCTTGGGGCGTATCCACCCGTCTGATGGGCGCACTCATCATGACCCACTCTGACGATAACGGCCTCGTCCTGCCGCCTCATCTGGCACCTATACAAGTGGTCATCGTGCCCATCTACAAGAGCCAGGAGCAGTTGCACCAGATTGACGAGAAGGTGGCTGGCATCGTGGCCCGCCTCAAGGCACTGGGCGTCAGCGTGAAGTATGACAATGCCGACAACAAGCGTCCCGGCTTCAAGTTTGCCGACTACGAGGTGAAGGGCGTCCCCGTGCGTCTTGTCATGGGCGGCCGCGACTTGGAGAACAACACCATCGAGGTGATGCGTCGCGACACGCTGGAAAAAGAAACCCGCACGTGCGACGGCATCGAGCAATACGTCAAAGATCTCTTGGAGGACATCCAAAACAATATCTATCAGAAAGCCTTGAACTATCGCAACGCCCGCATCACGAGCGTGGATACTTACGACGAGTTTAAGGAAAAAATCGAGGAAGGCGGCTTCATCCTGGCCCATTGGGATGGCACCACCGAGACCGAGGAGCGCATCAAGGAGGAAACCAAGGCTACCATCCGCTGCATCCCCTTCGACACCTACCTGCCGGGCGACAAAGAGCCGGGCAAGTGCATGGTGACGGGCAAGCCTTCGCCTTGCCGGGTCATCTTTGCACGGTCATATTAAGCGTGGATGGATGATTTTTCAAACGCGGATGACGTGGATTTCAATTGCGTCATCCGCGTTTTTTGCGTCTGAAAGGTTATCAGAATTCGCTCGTGAAATGGAACTTGATGTGCTTGAAGTCCATCTGCGCCATCTGTAGCACATAGCCGCTGTCGGCCAGGAAGACGTCGCGTCCCTCGCGGTCCTTGGCCATGTACTGGTATTTCCGCTTCTTGAAGGCATCCAGCTCGGCGGGGTCGTCGCTCTCTATCCAGCAGGCTTTGTAGAGGCTGACGGGCTCCCAACGGCAGCGGGCGTTGTACTCGTGCTCCAAGCGGTATTGGATGACCTCGAACTGCAGTTGCCCGACGGTGCCGATGATTTTGCGCCCGTTGAACTGGTTGACAAACAACTGCGCCACGCCTTCGTCCATAAGTTGGTCGATGCCCTTGGCCAGTTGCTTCTGCTTCATGGGGTCGGCATTCTCGATGTATTTGAACATCTCTGGCGAGAAGCTGGGCAGGCCGCGGAAGTGCAGGTGCTCGCCCTCGGTCAGGGTGTCGCCTATCTTGAAGGTGCCGTTGTCCGGCAGGCCGATGATGTCGCCCGCCCAGGCTTCATCGACGGTGGTCTTGCGCTGTGCCATGAATTGGGTGGGGCTGGAGAAGCGCAGGGTCTTGTCGTGGCGCACGTGGTAATAGGGCACGTTGCGCGAGAACTTGCCCGAGCAGACCTTGCAGAAGGCGATGCACGAGCGGTGGTTGGGGTCGATGTTGGCCGTGATTTTGAAGATGAAGCCGGTGAACTTCGGTTCGTCGGGCATCACCGTGCGCTCCTCGGCCTTCACAGGGCGCGGGCTGGGGGCAATCTCGACGAAGGTGTTCAGCAGTTCTTCCACGCCGAAGTTGTTCAATGCCGAGCCGAAAAAGACGGGAGCCACCTCGCCTTTGAGATACCCGTCCACGTCGAAGTCCGGATAGACACCCTCTATCAGCTCCAGTTCACCGCGCAGGCGGTCGGCCAGGTCGCGGCCGATACGGTTGTCCAGTTCCTCGGTGTGGATGTCCACCTCCACCTTTTCAGTCACCACCTGCTTGGAGGGCTGGAAGAGGTTGAGGTTGTGTTCGTAGAGGTTGTACACGCCCTTGAAGCGGGGACCGCTCTCGATGGGCCACGTCAGGGGGCGCACCTGGATGACCAGCTCTTCCTCCAGTTCGTCCATGAGGTCGAAGGGGTCTTTCGCTTCGCGGTCCATCTTGTTGACGAAGATGATGACGGGGGTGTTCCTCATGCGGCACACTTCCATCAGCTTGCGCGTCTGCGTTTCCACACCCTTGGCGCCGTCCACCACGATGATGACGCTATCCACGGCGGTCAACGTGCGGTAGGTGTCTTCGGCAAAGTCCTGGTGGCCGGGGGTGTCGAGGATGTTCACCTTGTAGTCCTTGTAGTCAAACTCCATGACGGAGGTGGTGACGGAAATGCCGCGCTGCTTTTCGATGTCCATCCAGTCGGAGGTGGCGGTTTTCTTGATTTTGTTGCTCTTCACCGCCCCGGCCACTTGGATTTGTCCGCCGAAGAGGAGGAATTTCTCGGTCAGTGAGGTCTTACCCGCGTCGGGGTGCGCCACGATGGCGAAGGTTCGTCTGCGTTCTATTTCTTGGTTGGCCATAGCTGTATATTTCCATTTTCCATTTTCAATTTTCAACTTTCAATTCTCAATTTCCCGAGGCTCTCCTCCCAGTGGGGGATTTCGATGCCATACGTCCGCTTGATTTTCGTCTTGTCCAATACGGAGTAGTGCGGGCGGGGCGCCTTGGCGGGATATTCGTCCGTGTGCAGGGGGGAGACCTTGCACGTGGTGATGCCCGCCAGGCGATGGATGGCAAGGGTGAAGTCATACCACGAGCAGACGCCTTCGTTGCTGAAGTGGTAGATGCCGGGCACGATGCCGTGGCCGATGGCGGCGTAGATGGCGCGTGCCAGGTCGCCTGCGTAGGTGGGGGTGCCTATCTGGTCGAACACCACGCCCAGCGCCTCGCGCTCGCGCCCCAGGCGGAGCATGGTCTTCACGAAGTTGTTGCCGTATTCGGAGTAAAGCCAGGCGGTGCGGATGATCATCGCGCGGGTGCAGCGGCGCATCACCTCCTGTTCGCCCGCCAGCTTGGTGCGCCCGTAGACGGAGTTCGGGCAAGGCTGGTCGTCCTCGGTGTAAGGCACGTGGGCGGTGCCGTCGAAGACGTAATCCGTGGATATGTGTATCAGGGCGGCGCCGCACGCCTCGGCGGCATCTGCCAGGTAGGCGGGCGCCAGGTGGTTCAGGCGGTCGCACAGGTCGGGGTTGTCTTCGGCTTTATCCACGGCAGTGTAGGCCGCGCAGTTCACGATGAGGTCTATGGCGTGGCCGCGAACGAAGTCGCGCACGCCTTGCTCGTTGCAGATGTCCAACTCCTGCACGTCGGTGAAGAAGTAGGTGTGCTGCGGATGTCCGGCGGACAAAGCCCGCATGGAGTTGCCAAGTTGACCGTTGGCTCCGGTTATCAGAATGTTCATATCAGTCGTCCAATTTTAGTTCTCCTTTTCTGTCCTTGTCATAATAGCCGGCCAGCAGCGCGATGAAGCTGCTGATAGCCTTGATGGCCGTGGCCGTGCCCGTGCTTATCTCCTTCTTCCGGAGGCGGAGGAGGAGGATGCCGTAGAGGGCTTCGAAGCACGTCTCCAGCTCCGGTTCGTCCTTGTGCCCGTTCTTTTGGCGCAGCTCCACGATGAAGGGCAGCGCCTTGAAGTAGGCGGCGTTGTAGAAGGGGTATCGGGTGGAAGCCAGCAGGCGGGCGTGCAGGTCGGTCAACTCCAGGATGACGTTGCGGTTGATTTGCAGGTGGCCGCTCTCCCGGACACCCTCGGCGTGCATCATGTCTGCCAGGTTGGCATACCACTGGCGCAGGGCGGGACGCTCTTCCTGGGGGAACTGGCTGATGACGTTCGCCTCCAACTTGTCCATGTCGCAGGCGTTCGCGCGCAGCAGGTCCTCCACTTGCCACATATAAATGAGGTATTCGGCGATGTTCTTTTCTTTTAATTGTTGTGATATTTTCATTTTGTTTGTTGAAAATAATTTATCATCCTCATTTCCAGTTCAATACAGCGATTCCCCCATCAGCGTGAAGGCCAGCCCCAGGAGGGACACGACGACCACGATGCTCCCGATGATGCGGTTCAGCATCCAGATGCCGCGCAGGTTGAAGCGCGTGCGCACCTTGTTGATAAAATAAGTGATGCCGAACCACCACGTCAGCGCACCCGCGATGATGGAGAGGTAGCCGGTGACGGTCTCGGACACCAGCGCGCCGTTGCCCACGAAGGAGAACCGCGCGAAGAGGCCCACGAAGAGGAAGATGATGAGCGGGTTGGACAGGGTGACGAAGAAGGCGGTCACGAAGTTGTGCAGGTACGTCCCCTTGTTGCCCGAAGGCGGACGGAGGGAGCGCACGGGGTTGCTGCGGAAGGTGTAGACGCCGAAAAAGAGCAGGAGGATGCTGCCGAAGAGCTGAAGGTAGAAGATGTTCTTGTTGACGTAGTCGAACACGAAGCTCATGCCGTAGCCCGTCAGCAGGGCATAGCAGATGTCGCTCAGGGCCGCTCCCATGCCGGTGACGAAGCCATACCAGCGTCCTTTGTTCAGCGTGCGCTGGATGCACAACACCCCCACCGGCCCCAGCGGAGCCGACACGATGACGCCGATGATGAAGCCCTTCCACAAGAGGTCGAGTATGGTTTCAATCTGAATCATGGCTGCAAAGATACGCAATTTATCCGGGATATATGGCACGATTTGCCCGGAAAACCGTATCTTTGCCCCGATTCTCAACTAAAAAAACAGAGTTATGCTGATAATAGGAATTGCCGGCGGCACCGGGTCAGGGAAGACCACCGTCGTGCGGAAAATCGTCGAGAGCCTGCCTGCGGGCGAGGTCGTGCTGCTGCCCCAGGATTCGTATTACAAGGACAGCAGCCACATCCCCGCAGAGAAGCGGCAGAGCATCAACTTCGACCATCCCGATGCTTTTGATTGGCCGCTGCTCCGCGAGCATTTGGCAGCCCTTCGGCGAAACATTTCCATCGAACAGCCCACGTATGACTACATCACCAGCTCGCGCCTGCCGCAGACGCTGCACATCGAGCCGCGCGAGGTGGTCATCATCGAAGGCATCATGGCCCTCTACGACCCCGCCCTGCGCAGCATGATGGACCTCAAAGTCTTTGTGGACGCCGACCCGGACGAGCGCCTCATCCGCGTCATCCAGCGCGACATGCTGGAGCGGGGACGCACTGCCCAGGCGGTGATGGACAGGTATGTCCGCGTGCTCAAGCCCATGCACGAGCAGTTCATCGAGCCGTGCAAGCGCCATGCCGACCTCATCGTGCCCCAAGGCGGAAGCAACCAGGTGGCCATAGACATCCTGACGATGTACGTGCGGAAGCACATCTGACAAATCATTCCACACTTTTTTGCCATGCACATGCCCCCGAAAATCTAACAGTCTAACAGTCTAACAGTTTATTTTTTGACGAGTCGCGACGTGTGTGAGGGTAGATATTTATATCTATATATATTTATATTATA
>CASEYC010000111.1 GCA_949292025.1 uncultured Bacteroides sp.
CTACAGGATAAGCTCTGTCCGAGCCGTCGCCAATGCCAATCCTGACGGAGAAGCACTTTCTACGCTGACAACGGTGCTCGCGAAGCCGGAGAAGTGCCGTCGTCGCTATCGCCAGTGCTAATCCTGACGGATAAGCGGAAAACAGCGCGGGGACAGCCCTTATCCGCGCCGATAAGCACTGCCCCCGCAGTTTTCAGATGCGATTTCTATTATTTATAGGATTCCTTATAGACGTTCACGATGTCCTCGTCCGTCATCTGCACACGGTCGCTGGTGAACATCACGCCCATTACTTCGCGGGTGTTGCGCATCAGCGTCTCGAACTCGTCGGGCGTGATGTCGTAGTCGGACATCTTCAGGTCTGCCACTCCGCAAGCCTCCTGCAAGCGGTCGAGGGCAGTGAGGAAGTCTTCGGGCTTCGTGGCTTCGGGCATCCCCATCGCCTGTGCCATGCGGATGAAACGGTCGTCGCAGGCGTGGTGCTCAATGAAGTATTTGTAGTATGCCCGGCTGACCATAATCAAGCCTGCGCCGTGGGGCAGTTCCGGGTGGTAGGCGGAAAGCGCGTGTTCAAGGGCGTGCTCGCTGGTGATGAGGGTGAGGCACATCACCACGCCCGACAAGGTGTTGCCCCATGCCACGTGGGTACGGGCTTCTATGTCCTTGCCGTCCTTCACGGCGCGGGGCAGGTACTTGGCGAGGTTCTCGATGGCGGTCAGGGCGTACATGTCGCTCATCAGGTTCGCGCCACGGGCAATGTAGCCTTCCGTGCTGTGGAACAGGGCATCGAAGCCTTGGTAGGCGGTGAATGTCGGCGGCACGCTTGCCATCAGTTCCGGGTCTACGATGGAGAGGACGGGGAACAGGGAGGCATCGCCCACAAACGCCTTCTCGAAAGTATCTTCTTTGGTGATGACACCCGAATTGTCCGTTTCCGAGCCTGTGCCCGCCGTGGTGGTAATGGCGATGATGGGCAGCGGCTTGACGGCAATCGGTTGTCCTTTGCCCGAGCCGATGGGCACGTAGTCCCACAACTCGCCTTCATTCGTAGCCATTACCGCAATGGCTTTCGTGCAGTCCATCACGCTTCCGCCACCCAACGCCACGAGGAAGTCGCAGCCATTCTCACGGGCAACTTTCGCTCCGGCATTGACATTGCCCACAGTAGGATTGGGCATCACGCCGTCGAACACTACGGTTTCTATGCCAGCCTTATGCAACTGTTCTTCCGTGCGCGAAAGATAACCGTTGGTACGGGTCGATTTGCCGTTGGAGATGACGATGAGAGCGCGTTTGCCCGGCATCGGTTGTTCGTTCAGTTTGTCCAGCATCCCTGCCCCGAACATCACACGGGTAGGAACGTACATGTCGTAAGAAAGATTCGTTTCCATTGTTCTTTTTATGTTTATGATTCTGTTGCAAAGGTAAGGGGCAGGCGGCGGAATAGGCATACCCGCGTTACGGGGGATTGTAACGGTTTTACGGAAAATATAGTTTGCAAATTTGGTGAATATCGCGTATCTTTGTTCACCCAAGAATGACTGGTAGAAGATACATTAACAAAATGAATATGGAGAACCGGACTAAGACCATCAGGCTCGTTTATCCGCAATGGCAGGGTGGGAATATCGCCCAATGGATAACGGAGGTGAAAGACCCCGAACAGGCTTCGAGGGGCTATTACCTCGGAGCGCAGTTGTTGAACTTCCTTGCCCCGAACAACGGGCAGGAAACATTCACCGTGCCCATTGCCACGGACATCGTGGAGCGCAAGGTGACGGACGGGGTTATGGACAAAGAAGCCATTCTTGCGCAGACAAGGGCGGCTATGGACATACTAAACATACAGAAGCCGGACAGGATTGTCACGCTTGGAGGCGAATGTTCGGCAAGTGTTGTTCCGTTTACCTACCTTGCGGACAGATACAACGGCGATGTGGCAATAGTATGGATTGACGCCCATCCCGACATTACACTTCCGGGAGATGTCTATGCGGGCTATCACGCTATGGCGATGAGCGCGTGCTTGGGACTGGGTGACAAGGAAATCCTTGCAGAATTGCCTGCCAAGATAGACGCGTCACGAGTGCTGTTTGTCGGCCTACGCGACTGGGAACGCGATGAAATCAAAGAAAGGCAGGCGCAATACGGCATCCGGCATCTGGCTCCGGCGGATGTCCGAGAGAACAGCAATGCGATACTTCACTGGCTGAAATCGTGCGGTGCATCGAAAGTAGTCGTACATTTCGATATGGATGTACTTGATCCTGCGGAAATCATCGCCGCCGTGGGCGTAGTTCCCGATGGGATGAAAATCGCTGAAGTGGTGCGTGTCATAAGCGACATTGTTAAAGAAAAGGATATTGTCGGCTTGACTATCGCCGAACCGATGCCACGGACCGCCATACGCATCAAGGAGATGTTGGAAAACCTGCCGTTGCTGAAATGAGGACATATTGAAGCATCTTTTTCATTATAAGCTGGTCAGCACCGGCTTCTCCAAATAGTTGAACAGTCGGTGCACTTCACTTGGTTTGCGCGGGTCGAGCATCTGCGGACGGGCAAGGTCGAGCGATGCGATTTGTTCGATATCCTCTGCTGACAACTCAAAGTCCCAAATATCAAGGTTCTCTTCCATTCGGTTGCGATGGACGGACTTCGGGATGATGCCCACGCCTCGCTGCACGTTCCAACGGAGGATGACCTGCGCCACCGTCTTGCCGTGTTCGTCCGCAATGCCTTTCAGCACGGGATTGGTGAACATCCCGTTCAGTCCTTCGGCAAAAGGCGCCCACGCCTGCGGCACGATGTCGTACTCGCGCAAAATGGCAAGTTCCTCTTCCCGTTGGTAAAACGGATGCAGTTCCAGTTGGTTCACCATCGGCTTGATGTCAGCCGTATAGCAGAGGTCGATGATGCGATCGCTCTGGAAGTTGCTCACGCCGATGGCGCGGATGCGCCCCTCCTTGTACAGTTCCTCCATTGCCCGCCACGCTCCGTAATAGTCACCGAAAGGCATATGGACAAGATACAGGTCGAGATAATCGAAACCGAGATTGTTGAGCGTCCGCCGGAACGCTTCTTTCGTCCGCTCATATCCCATCTCGTTGATAAAGGCTTTTGAGGTGACGAAGAAATCCTCACGAGGCAGCCCCGATTTGCGGATGGCTGTGCCCACCGCCGTCTCGTTCTTATAGGAAGATGCCGTGTCTATCAGGCGGTAGCCCGTAGCGATGGCATCCGATACTGCCTGTTCGCACACGCTAAGGTCTGACACTTGGAATACGCCAAAGCCTTCCATCGGCATTTCCACTCCGTTGTGTAATTTTATGGTTTGCATAATCATTCTTCCGCTGTTATTTTCTTGATAATTTTGGCTGGGACTCCACCAACCACTACATTAGCTGGCACATCTTTCGTCACGACTGCCCCGGCTGCCACGACTGCATTGTCGCCGATAGTCACGCCTTGCAGGATTGTCGAATTCGAGCCTACCCACACATTCTTGCCCAGCACAATCGATGCCGGATAAGTGTTCTTGCGGTCTTCGGGCGACAAGCCGTGGTTCAGCGTGGCAAACACGACGTTGTGCCCTATCTGGCATCCGTCCCCGATACGTATGCCGCCATGGTCCTGAAAATGGCAGCAGGCATTGATGAACACATCCCTCGCCCACCTCGATGTTCTTGCCGAAATCGGTATAAAACGGCGGGAACACACGGAGCGTGGCGGGGACGGCTTTCCCGAAAAGTTCGGAAAGGATGTCCCTGATTTCCTCCGGAGTATGATAGGCGGAGTTCAGCCGGAAAGTGATTTTCCGCGCCTCCCCTCCCATTTTATCCATGAACTGATGTATCTCTTCCGTGTCAAGCGGCTTGCCGGTCTTGACGAAATCCTTGAATTCTTCGAGTGTCATAATTCCTTGCATTTAGTTTATTGTCCGCAAAAATACGGCAACACGGAGAACAACGGAATACACAAATTCCCGATGTTTGTACCTGTTTTACGGAAAATGAGATATCTTTTGATACATTCTCATAAGTTCTCCATCATCACCTTGTACCATGCACAAAAAATCCCAACCGTAACGCTCATAAAAAGCTGTATGTTCCGTAATGAGATAGAGAGTATTGATACCTTTTTCGACCATCTCCCTGCAGATATGCTCCAATAACTTTCCGGCAATGCCCTGATTGCGTTTTTCCGGCTCCACATACAAGGCGC
>CASEYC010000112.1 GCA_949292025.1 uncultured Bacteroides sp.
CCTCTTCCCATTCCGAACAGAGAAGTTAAGCCCGTCCGCGCCGATGGTACTGCGTAACAGTGGGAGAGTAGGTAGCCGCCGTTTTTCTTCAAGTGAAGGTCCCTTCCGCAGAAACATGCGGGAGGGATTCTTTTTTTGTGCATTATCCTCCCTATTCCACCCTTTATTACAAGATTATTTGCTACCTTTGCGCGGTAATTTTCAACTTTGAAGAATGACAGAATCACGAGGTTACTTACAACGCTACGCTATGGTCTATGGGGCCTATCTGGGCGTATTCTGGATTGTGGGAGCTATATTCTTCCCCTTGGGCTTGGGAAATCCTCTTCTTTTCTTGGTGTTCTTGGCCTTTGTCTTGTGCGGGCCGTTCATCGCCTACCGTTATGCGAGGACCTACCGCAACGGGGCGTGCGATGGCTATATTTCGTTTCTCCACGCCTGGACATTCACGGTGCTGATGTATATGTTTGCCGGGTTGCTTGCCGCTGCCGCACATTACGTCTATTTCCGCTTCATCGACCAGGGGTATATCCTCAACACCTATACCTCGCTGATGGAGCAGTTCTTCGCACAGGACGTGACGGGCGGGGGCATGGATGCCTACAAAGACCAGATGGAGGTGGCGCTGGAGCAGTTGTCCATGCTCACTCCCATCGAGATCACCCTACAGTTGTTTTCCAACAACGTCTTTTGGGGAGCGTTGCTGGCCATTCCCACGGCTTTGTTTCTCATGAAGCGGCCGCCCGCGAATCAAGGATTTAAGTTTAACGATTGATATTAAGTTACTGACCGGATGGATATATCTGTAGTTATACCGTTATATAATGAGGAGGAGTCCTTGAAGGAGCTGTTCGCCTGGATACAGCGCGTGATGGCCCAGCACGGCTTCTCCTACGAAGTGATATTTGTGAATGACGGGAGCACTGACCGCTCATGGGTTGTCATCGAGGAACTGAACCGCCAGGCTCCGGGCGTGGTGAAGGGCATCAAGTTCCGCCGCAACTACGGCAAGTCTCCCGCTTTGTACTGTGGTTTCAGGCAGGCGGAAGGCGACGTGGTCATCACCATGGATGCCGACTTGCAGGACAGTCCCGACGAGATTCCCGAACTGTACCGCATGATTACGCAGGAGGGCTACGACCTCGTCTCCGGCTGGAAGAAGAAGCGCTACGACCCCCTGTCCAAGACGATTCCCACCAAGCTGTTCAACGCGACGGCGCGCAAGGTCTCCGGCATCAAGAACCTGCACGACTTCAACTGCGGGCTGAAGGCATACCGCAAGGAGGTCGTCAAGAACATCGAGGTGTATGGCGAGATGCACCGCTACATCCCCTACCTGGCCAAGAACGTCGGCTTCGCGAAGATTGGCGAGAAGGTGGTGCACCACCAGGCGCGCAAGTTCGGCAAGACCAAGTTCGGCGGATTGAACCGTTTCTTCAACGGCTATCTCGACCTGATTTCGCTTTGGTTCCTCTCCTCCTTCGGGGTGAAGCCGATGCACTTCTTCGGCTTCCTGGGCTCGCTGATGTTCATCTTCGGCTTCCTGGCGGTGATTGTGGTCGGGGCGAGCAAGCTCTACTCGATGTACAACGACCTGCCGTATCGCCTCGTCACGGAGTCGCCCTACTTCTACCTGGCGCTGACCTCCATGATTATCGGAACGCAACTGTTCCTGACAGGCTTCTTGGGCGAACTGATTTCCCGGACTGCCACCGGACGGAACGATTATCAAATAGAGAAAACACTGGACTAATGAAACAGCTTATCAGAATTGTTTTGGCGGGCATCCTGGCATGGCCCTTGCTGGTCTGCTCGTGCTCGGAAGAGGCGGACTGCTCCATGGTGGGCCGTCCCATGGCGGTGTGCAACATTTATCAGCTCGACGCGGGCGGCACTGCCGTGCGCGACACGTTGGACTCCCTCACCGTGACGGCTTGGGGCACGGACAGCATCATCATCAACGACCAGAAGGAGGTGAGGGACATCATCCTCCCCTTGCGCTATGCCGTGGACTCCACTGTGCTGGTGTTCCGCTACAGCCGCCACACGTCGGACACGCTCGTGGTGCGCCACACCAACACCCCCTATTTCCTGTCGATGGATTGCGGCTACCAGATGCAGCAGCAGATTACGGGCATCGTTTGTACGCACCACCGCCTGGATTCCATTCACATCACCAATAACGAGGCCGGCATCTATGGGCAGGAGAATATTCAGTTGTTCTATTAGCCTCCTGCTGCTCTGCGGGCTCCTGATGGCGGTGGCTACCCCCCTCCCGGCCCAGAACTACCGGCAGGGCGGGCAGGACACGCGCCCCGTCGCCAAGAAGCAGGAGAAGAAGAAGCCGGAGATCGAGTACCCCCTCTTCAACGGCGTCTCCGTAGGCGTGGACCTCTGGGGCGTGGGCAGCAAGCTGTTCGGCGGGGACTTCATGAGCAGCGAGGTGATTGTGGACGTGGACCTGAAGCACCGCTTCTTTCCCGTGGTGGAGTTGGGCTATGGCGGCGTGGACGCTTGGAACGACAACGGCATCCACTACAAGAGCAGCGCGCCCTACTTCCGCGTGGGCATGGACTACAACGCCTTGTACAAGAAGAAGCACGGCCAGATGATTCTCGTCGGCCTGCGCTACGGCCACAGCAGCTTCGACTACCACATCGCCAGCCTCATGCTGGACGACCCCGTCTACGGCGGGCAGCCCTGGAACCCCAACCTGACCGACGACATCTGGGGCGAGAGCGTGCCCTACGACCACGCCGGCCTGAAAGGCAGCATGCACTGGGCGGAGTTCTGCGTGGGCATACGCGCCAACATCTGGAAGTCCATCTACATGGGCCTGGGCATGCGCTACCGGATGAACCTCTCCGAGACCAAGAGCACCCTGGGCGACCCCTGGTACGTCCCCGGCTTCGGCAAGTATGGCAAGAACACCCTGGGCGTGCAGTATTCCATCATCTACAAACTACCCCTTTAACCCGACCGCGCTTATGACTGGACTTGAACTTTGGCTGCTGGCCGTGGGCCTGGCGATGGACTGCTTCGCCGTCTCCATAGCCAGCGGCATCCTCTTGGGGCGCGCCCGCTGGCGCGCCATGCTGACCATGGCCTTCTTCTTCGGCTTCTTCCAGGCGCTGATGCCCCTCATCGGGTGGGCGGCGGCCAGCCTCTTCAGCCACCTCATCGAGGAGGTGGACCACTGGGTGGCCTTCGGCATCCTCGGCTTCCTGGGCGTGCGGATGATACGCGAGGGCCTGAAGCCCGCCGACTGCCGCGAATCCTTCGACCCGACGCGCCTCTTTGTGGTGTTCACCTTCGCCATCGCCACCAGCATCGACGCCCTGGCCGTGGGCGTGTCCTTCGCCTTCGTCGGCGTGGAGGGCATCCTGCCTGCGGTGGCCATCATCGGCTTCGTCTCCTTCGTCCTGTCCCTGGCGGGGCTGCTCTTCGGCATCCGTTGCGGGTGCGGGCTGGCGCGCAAGCTGCGGGCGGAGGTCCTGGGCGGGGTCATCCTCGTGGGCATCGGCTGCAAGATATTGGTGGAACACCTGTTTTTATCCTGACCGATATAGAATAGATAAGAGAGACATGAACAAGAAGACCGCACGAAACGGGTTGTGGCTGGTGCTCCTGGTGCTGGGCACCGTCTGGATACTGGTCCGCCACAACAGCCCCGTCCCTTACCAGAAGAACGTGGGCACCATCTTCGGCACCCTCTATGCCGTCGCCTACCAGAGCCGCGACGACCTCCAGGCGGACATCGAGGCGGTCCTGCACCGCTTCGACGGCTCGCTGTCGCCCTTCAACGACACTTCCGTCATCGCCCGTGTCAACCGCAACGAGCCGGTCCGGGCGGACACCCTCTTTGCCAACGTCTTCCGGCGCAGCCAACAGGTGGCCGCCGAGACGCGCGGCGCTTTCGACATCACCGTCGCCCCCCTGGTCAACGCCTGGGGATTCGGATTCCGCGACGGCACCTTCCCGGACAGCGCCATGGTGGACAGCCTGCTGCGCTTTATCGGCTACCGCAAGGTGCGCATGGACCCCTCCGGCCGCATCCTGAAGGACGACCCCCGATTGATGCTGACCTGCAGCGCTGTGGCCAAGGGCTATGCCGTGGACGTGGTGGCGCAGTTGCTCAGCCGCAAGGGCATCACGTCCTACATGGTGGACATCGGCGGCGAGGTCGTCACCCGCGGCCTGAACCCGGCGGGACAGCCCTGGCGCATCGGCATTAACAAGCCCGAGGACGACTCCCTCGCCCTGGGCGGGGCGTTGCAGGCCACCCTGCACGTCACCGACGCCGCCATGGCCACCAGCGGGAACTACCGCAACTTCTACTACCGCGACGGCAAGAAGTATGCCCACACCGTGGACCCCCGCACGGGCTACCCTGTGCAGCACGAAATCCTCTCCGCCACCGTCCTCGCCCCGGACTGCATGTCCGCCGACGCCTACGCCACCGCCTTCATGGTGATGGGCCTGGACAGCGCGCGCCGCTTCGTCGCCGCCAACGACGGCCTTGAGGCATACTTCATCTACACGGACTCTGCGGGCCGGGTGCGTACGTGGCAGTCCGGAGGGATGGGGAAGTATTTGGATTAAATTATCATTTAATATATAACAAACCACCATGACTTACCATTACAAAACCCGCGGCACATGCAGCACCGACATGATTCTGACGGTGGAAGACGGCATCATCCGCGATGTGGAAATCTGGAACGGTTGCAACGGCAACCTGCAAGGCATCAGCCGCCTTGTGCGCGGCATGAAGCCCGAAGAAGTGATTGAGAAGCTCGAAGGCATACGTTGCGGCATGAGGCCGACGTCATGCCCCGACCAGTTGTGCAAGGCCCTGCACGAGATGGGCTATTGATTCCTAACTCTAAAATTGTGCGATTATGACCAACGAAGAACGTATCCGCCTGGCCGTGGACCAGTTCATGGCCGGCTTCAACTGCGCCCAGTCCGTCGTCTCCGCCTTTGCGGACCAGTATGGCTTCACCCGCGAGCAGGCCCTGCGCATGTCTGCATCCTTCGGGGCGGGCATCGGGAGAATGCGCCTGACGTGCGGCGCCGTCTGCGGGATGCTGCAACTAGCGGGGTTAGAACACTGTGCCTTGGAGGGCAGCGACCGCAAGGCCAAGTCCGAGAACTATGCCCTCGTGCAGCGCCTGGCCGAAGAGTTCCGCCGCCGCAACGGCTCCATCACCTGCCGCGAGCTGCTGGGCCTGCGCAAGGAACAACGCAGCGCAGAGGCATCGGAGCGTACACCGGAGTATTACGCCACGCGCCCCTGCGCCCGTATGATTGAGTCAGCTGCCCGCATCTGGGTGGAACACCTTGAGGGGCGGCTAGATGATGACCAGCCTTAGCCGAAGCTGCCTTCGTCGCCGCCGGGTTGCTTCGCCTTAGGTTGGCCATGCGGGTGGCATAGCTGTAAGCTGATATGGATAGTGCCGGTTTGGAAGTAATTGCCCGGCAGGGAGTGGACGGGCATAAAAAAAGTCTGGGTGCTTACGCACGTCAGACTTTCAATTCTCTCTTAAGCCTATGTGGCTTCCGTATTATTCAGCAACTACGGCAGAGTCAGTAGCAGTGCTGTCAGCAGCTACAGCAGCGCTGTCAGTAGCAGCTACTTCTTCAGTAGCGGGAGCTGCAGTTTCAGTAGCTTCAACGTTGGCTGCTTTGTTACCACCACAAGATGCGAAAGATACGGCTACAATGGCTACGGCCATCAAAACTAACTTTTTCATTTTCTTTGCTTTTTTAAAACGTAATACAATCAATTGCTTTATTAAAACGTCGCAAAGGTATGGACTTTTTGGATAAGTTGTACCACAAACGATGATTTTTTTATGTTTTTTTGTTGATAATGCCTTTTTGCCGTCTTTTCGTCATGCGATTGTAATGTTGCCCGGAGAAGAAAAACGGGCTGCTGCTGTCCGTAAACTGATAATTATCCGTACCTTTGCGGCATAGTTGCATGGATATTTATGATAGATACGAATATATTTCAGGATAAGACGGCCGTATATTATACGTTAGGCTGCAAATTGAATTTTTCCGAGACGTCCACCATCGCCCGCATCTTGCAGGAAGCCGGCGTGAGGACAGCCCGACGGGGAGAAAAGGCGGATATTTGTGTGGTGAACACTTGTTCGGTGACTGAAGTGGCCGACAAGAAATGCCGCCAAGCCATTCATAAGCTGGTGAAGCAGCACCCGGGAGCTTTTGTGGTGGTGACGGGTTGCTATGCGCAACTGAAGCCGGGCACTGTGGCGGACATAGAAGGGGTGGACGTTGTGTTGGGAGCCGAACAGAAAAAGGACCTCTTGCACTACCTGGGGGATTTGCACAAGAAAGAGCGGGGCGAAGCCCATACTTCCGCCTTGAAGGACATCCGCAGTTTTGTACCTTCCTGTTCGCGCGGGGACCGTACACGTTTCTTCTTGAAGGTGCAGGACGGATGCGATTATTTCTGTTCCTATTGCACCATTCCCTTTGCCCGCGGACGGAGTCGCAACGGCAGCATTGCCTCCCTGGTGGAGCAAGCCCGCCAAGCTGTGGCCGAGGGTGGGAAAGAGATTGTGCTGACCGGCGTGAACATCGGCGACTTCGGACGCTCCACCGGCGAGACTTTCCTGGATTTGGTGAGAGCCTTGGACGAGGTGGAAGGCGTGGAGCGTTACCGCATCTCTTCCATCGAACCTAACCTGCTGACGGATGAAATCATCGACTTTGTGGCCTCCTCCCGTCGCTTCATGCCGCATTTTCATATTCCTTTGCAATCGGGGTGCGACGAGGTGTTGAAGTTGATGCGCCGCAGGTATGACACGGATTTGTTCGCTTCCAAGGTTCGCCGCATCAAGTTGGAGATGCCCGATGCTTTTATCGGCGTGGATGTGATTGTGGGCACGCGGGGCGAGACGGAGGAGTATTTCGAGCGTTCGCACGACTTTTTGCAAGGACTTGATGTGACGCAGCTGCATGTCTTCAGCTACTCCGAGCGTCCCGGCACGCAGGCTTTGAAGATAGATTATGTTGTGCCTCCCCAAGAGAAGCACCGGCGCAGCCAGCGGTTGCTGGAATTGTCAGACGGGAAATTGCACGCTTTTTATGCCCGTCATGTGGGACAGACGATGCCCGTGTTGTTGGAGCGTCCCAAGCCTGGGATGCCGATGCACGGCTTCACGCCTAATTATATACGGGTGGAGGTGCCCCATGACGATGCCTTGGACAACCGGGTGGTGAATGTCTGTTTGGGCGATTTCAATGCGGAGGGCACGGCATTGCAAGGAGAGATTCTCATTTGAAATTTGCTTGATGTTATGGACAAAATAGCCGTAGTGATATTGAATTGGAACGGATGTGCGATGTTGCGCCAGTTCCTGCCTTCCGTAGTGCGTTTTTCCGAGGCGGATGGAGCGGTGGTGTGGGTGGCCGACAATGGTTCGACGGATGATTCCGTGGAAATGGTTGCCCGCGAGTTTCCTTCCGTACGCTTGATTCGCCTGGCGGAGAATTATGGTTTTGCTGAAGGATACAACCGCGCCTTGGAGCAGGTGGAGGCTGAGTATGTTGTGTTGCTCAATTCGGATGTGGAAGTGACTGCGCATTGGCTTAGGCCGCTGGCGGAGTTTATGGACACGCATCCCGAGATGGCGGCTTGCCAACCCAAACTGCTCAGCTATCATCATCGCCATCTGTTTGAATACGCCGGGGCGTCCGGTGGCTTCATCGACCGTTATGGATATCCTTTCTGCCGGGGGCGCCTGATGGGGGAGGTGGAGGAAGACCGCGGGCAATATGACACGGTGGCTCCCGTATTCTGGGCATCGGGTGCCGCGCTCTTCATTCGCCGGAGTGATTATCAGGAAGCCGGTGGACTGGATGCTCGCTTCTTTGCCCACATGGAAGAGATAGACCTGTGCTGGCGTCTCCGGGCACGGGGACGGGGATTGGCTTGTGTCCCTCAAAGCGTGGTGTATCACGTGGGGGCTGCCACCTTGAAGAAAGAGAATCCGCGCAAGACGTTCCTCAATTTCCGCAACAACCTGTTGATGCTCTACAAGAACCTGTCGGCGGAAGAATTGGCATCCGTGATGCGGGTGCGTGCCTTCCTGGATTATGTGGCGGCCTTGCATTACCTGCTCCAGCTCCAGTTTGCCAATGCGTGGGCTGTGGTGCGGGCGCGGCGGGCCTATCGGGTGATGAAGCCTTCTATGTCTGCTTCCCGCATGGAGAATATGCGCAAGGCAGTAGCCGGATTTATCCCTGAACGCAGAGGATTCAGCCTGCTCTGGCAATTCTATGGGCGGGGCAAGAAGACGTTCGACGCTTTATAGGCACATTGCCTCACCAAATGATTGGCGTTTCTCCGTGTTCCTCCAAATATTGATTGGCGCGGCTGAAGTGCTTGTTCCCGAAGAAACCGTTGTAGGCGGAGAGGGGAGAGGGATGTGCCGAGGTGAGGACCAGATGCCTGCTCCGGTCAATGAAAGCACCCTTGCGTTGGGCATACGCTCCCCACAAGATGAATACCAGGTGCTCTTTCTCTTCAGCCAGGATGCGGATGACGGCATCCGTGAAGGTCTCCCAACCGTGTCCTTGGTGTGAGCCGGCTTGGTGGGCGCGCACGGTCAGCGTGGCGTTCAGCAGCAGCACGCCTTGTTGCGCCCAGCGGGTGAGGTTGCCAGTGGCGGGCATGTCGGTGCCGATGTCTTCCTTGATTTCCTTGAAGATATTGACCAGCGAGGGAGGGAATGCCACCCCGTCGTTCACGGAGAAGCAAAGCCCGTGCGCCTGTCCCGGTCCGTGGTAGGGGTCTTGTCCGATGATGACCACTTTCACCTTGTCGAACGGGCAGAGATTGAAAGCATTGAATATCAGCCGCCCGGGAGGATACACCGTTCCTTTGTCATATTCTTCCCGCACGAAGTCCGTCAATGTGCGGAAATACTCTTTATCAAATTCGGGTTGTAGCCGTTTTTTCCAGCTTTCTTCTATCTGTACGTTCATGAGTGATGGGGTTAAATGATAATTTATCGGTGTAGGGGCGGGGCTTGCCCCCGCCCTGAATAGGGGCGACCGCAAGGGTCGCCCCTACACGTTTAACATTGCGGGCAAAGCCCGCTAAATTCCTATTTATTGTTTCAGATGAGATGTATGTTGTGCGCCTTGCAAGCCTCGCGCATGTCTTCCGGCCAGATGCTGGCTTGGATTTCGCCGATGTGTGCCTTGCGCAGGTAGAACATGCAGAGCCGTGATTGCCCGATGCCGCCTCCGATGGACAGGGGCAGGGTGTCGTTCATCAACCGCTTGTGGAAATAGAGTTCCAGGCGATTCTCTTCCCCTTCCATCTTGAGCTGGCGCACCAAGGCTTCCTTGTCCACGCGGATACCCATGGACGAAAGTTCGATGCTGCGTTGCAAGACGTTGTCCCACAAGACCAAGTCGCCGTTCAGTCCCGGCAAGTCGTTCAGTCCCGGGCTGGTATAGTCGTCATAGTCCGGGGCGCGTCCGTCGTGCTTCTTCCCGTCGCCCAGTTTGCAGCCGATGCCGATGATGAACACGGCGCCATACTTCTGCGTGATGGCATGTTCGCGGCATTTCGGTTCCAGGTCCGGGTAAAGTTGGCGCAGTTCCTCGGCGTGGATGAAGTGCAGCTTCTCGGGGAGGCAAGGCTTGATTTGCGGGTACATTTCGTAGACCATGTATTCCGTGCGCACCATGGCGGCATAGATGCGGGTCACGATTTCCTTCAGGAACTCCACATTGCGGTTTTCCGGGGTGATGACCCGTTCCCAGTCCCATTGGTCCACGTAGAGGGAGTGCAGGTTGCCCAGTTCCTCGTCGGCGCGGATGGCGTTCATGTCCGTGTAGATGCCGTAGCCCGGTTCGATGTGATAGTCGGCGAGGGTCACCCGTTTCCATTTGGCCAGCGAGTGTACCACTTCGGCTTGCGCGTCTGCCAAGTCCTTGATGGGGAAGGTGACGGGACGCTCTACGCCGTTCAGGTCGTCGTTGATGCCCATGCCCTTCAGCACGAAAAGCGGGGCGGTGACGCGCCTCAGGCGCAGTTCGGACGAAAGGTTCAGTTGGAAGAACTCTTTTATTTGCTTGATACCCAATTCGGTTTGTTTCAGGTCAAGCAGGGGTTTATATCCTTCAGGGGTTATCAGATAGCTCATAATTTTATGTGTTTTGTTAATTTGTCCGGCAAATATAGGAATAATATCAATATGTGATTGCATTTTCTGAAAATAAATAGCAGAATGATTGTTTTTTTATTGGATAGGGTATCGAATTGAGAGCGCGGGGCTTCGTCGGCGGGTTCGGGCATGGGCATAAAAAAAACGAGTCAGTTCTCACGAACCCCTCGTCCCAACATAAAAAGAAAAGCGAAATGCTTTTCTTTTTTTAATCCAAGTGTTTACCTAAAATCAATCTTTACTTTACCTTCAAAAACAAACTTCAATTACCTAATCGAAAACTTTCTTTTCTTTACCTAATTACCTATTAATCTTTTTAGCCTATGAAAAATACTTTAGTATAAATGAGCAGTTTCCCAACTGCGATGCAAAGGTACACCCTTTTTTGAAACCTGCAAAGGGTAGGGGGCACTTTCTTATGTTTTATAACATAGTTTCAGAATTGGATATTTCCTATTTGCACTTATAAACAGAAATGGGGATTTAGTTCAGGCGCGGATTGCGCGGATATTTCCATCCACCGCGTGCGGAGATTGCAACTGGCTGCTGAAGAGGGTGTATGAAATTAAATTAGAGTTCGTCCTTCGAAAGTGTTTTCCGGGCATGAAACAAAGTGTTTCCCAGGTTTGAAACAAAGTGTTTCTCAGGCATGAAACAAAGTGTTTCCCGATGTGGAACAAAATGTTTCCCGCTGTGGAACAAATGATGAAATACTTATAGGATTGATTATCTGTATGTTTGTTGTAAAAAGAAAAGGCTGCCGCCCGATCGCTTGTGTCAGGCGGCAGCCTATGCCAGTTATTTACCTTGGTATGGACTTAGGGTCAGTTCTTGGTGACTACCAGTTTCTGCTCTACTTTGTTGAAGTACCACTTGATGGTGTACGTGCCGTTTCCGTCGGCGAACTTGAAGTTGCTGTCCCCGTCGTTAGTGGTTACATCGCCTTCGAAGGTAATGTTTCCGGTATTGAGTTCACCGTCCCAAGCGTGATCCGGGCGAATCTTGAAGGTGTCTCCGTTGGTCACCTCGACGGTGGCGGTCAGGTTGTGTCCTTCGTTCGAGTCGCTGGCAGCCTCGTAGGTCATTTCTATGTCGTCATTGGCTTCCCACTTACCATTCACTCCGATGACACCCCAGAAGTCGCGACCCTGCGACATCTGCAGCGTGGCGGTTGCGCGGTCGAAGGTGACTATGTAGGTGGTATGGGTGTAGGTAGTTGCTGGGATGTTCAAGCCTCCGGGGGTCAGCACTGTAGAAGCAGCTTCTGCTTCGGGCGCGCCACCCCAGTTTTTGTCGGCATCCCAACTGCTGGCAGCCAGTTTCCATTCGGTGTTGCCGCCGAAGTAGACCATGGCGGAGTAAATACCGTCGTCTTTGGGCGAGAAGATCTTCTGGCTGCTTGCGAAGTCCCAGTTGCCGTTGATGCCCACGACATCGAGCGACGGATACTGGATATCCATGCTATACGGCGTGATGGTCAGCGTCAGCACGTTGGAGTAGAGTGTTTCGGCATCGGCCGAAATGCTGGAGGCGATGCGCACTTGGTATTCGCGTGCGCTGAAGTCCTCTTCAATGCCATTGTCGGCAAGCAGGCTGATGATGGTGCTGTTCAAATCAGCCACCGTTACGGAGTGTGTCGTGGTGGTAGACGAGCCGGAGGCAATGATGCGCGGGCTGGAGAAGTTGTTGGCAGCCAAGTCCAGTTCAACGTTGTTGGTCACGATGGCCGAATATCCGAAGTCGGGTTTGCTCCATGTCAACTCCAGCGCCACGTCGTCTGCGTTGCGCGAATCCAGCACCAAAGAAGTCTGTGCAGGCGTGTCCAACACGGCAGCCTGTGCTTCCCCGCTCTGGTAGGTCAGTTTCTCCATGTCGTTCTCGCAAGAAGCCGTTGCCAGGAGTGCTCCGGCGAGAAAGAGATAATTGAATATTTTCATAATCGTCTTTGTCTTTTAAATGAATTAATAACCGGGATTTTGTTCCAAATTGGCATTCACGCTGATGTCCGTCGTCGGTATCGGATACAGGTCGAAATGGCTGTCTGTGCCTACGCCGGTGATGACGCCGCCTTTGTCCACCCAGATGTAGCTGTTGCCTGTATACAATCCGTAGCGGATGAGGTCGGTGCGGCGGGTGCACTCGAAGTACATTTCGCGTTGACGCTCGTTCAGCAGGTTGCCGTAGGCCACGGAGGTGTTTGTACCGCCGATGGTGGCACTGGCTGTCAGCCAATTCTCGCTGATGTGGTGGTTGGTGTCGCCATAGCCACGGTCGCGCAGGGCGTTGATGTAGTTTACGGCTTGGCTCATGTTGCCACCTTGACCGCCACGAGCCACGGCTTCAGCATAGTTCAGGTAGATTTCGCCCAAGCGGAACAGGGGGAAGTCCATGTCGGGGAAGGTGCTGTTTTTGCCCGGATTGCCGTCGCTGCCGATGTTGGTGAACTTGTACACGGCCCAACCTTCATTGTCGAAGGTCTCGATGCTGTTCGTCGTGATGTCTAAGGCCACTGCACCGTTGTTGTTGTAGAAGATGCCTCGCTTGTCAAGAATGTTGTCCGGCGACCAGGTGCTTTCGTCATCGCTGGGGAACTCGAAAGTACGCACCAGGTTGCCCGTGGAGCGGAAGCCTGCCCAACCGCCGCTGATTCCACTTTCCGCACCTTGGCTACCGCTTCGCGTGGCCAGGATGAACACGCCCACGCCATAGCTCTGCATGGTCACGCCGTCAGCCTGGATGGGGAAGATGAATTCCTTGTTGGCATTGGCGTTGGTCGTGTTGTCGGCCATGAACAACTCCGCATAGTTGTCGGCCAGCGAGTATCTGCCGCTGTTCAGGATGTTGTTGCAGCGGGCGATGCAGTCCGTATAACGCTCCGTGCCGGTATAGACTTCGGCGTTGAGGTACATGCGGGACAGCAGGGCATCCACGGCATATTTGCCGGCATGTCCATATTCGGGCGTGTCGGGCAGCGCGTCATAGATGTCGAGCAGTTCGCTTTCAATCCAGTCGAACATGTCGGCGCGGGTTTCCAACTGCGCAGGAGCCAGCGAATAGTTCTGTTCCGTGATGAAAGGCGGACGTCCGAACAGATCCATCAAGGTATAGTAGGCCAAAGCGCGGCAGTAGCGGGCTTCTGCGGTGTACAATTCCTTGTCGATTTCGGCGGGAGCGTTGCCAATGTTGCGCATGAATTCGTTGACCAAGGCCACGATGAACATGGCACGCTGGTAGGCACCTTCGATGGGTTCTACCTGTGTGGTGGACCATGTCATCTGGTTCATCACGCTGTTCCAGGCGTTGGGCCAGGAGCACTTGCTTTCGTCGGTGGGGTTGGTTTGCAGGATGAACCAGCAGCGCAGCAGCACCGTGTTGCCGGGATCCAAGCCTACGATGTCCGTTTCGCCGGGGTCGTTTTGTCCGGACAAGGCCCATACGGAGTATATCTTGTTCAAGGCTTGCGTATATCCTTCTGCCGTGGCGTATGCATCTTCAGCCGTTGTCACGTTAGGGTCAAGCGGGAATACCTCCAGGTCGTTGACGCAGCTGGTAGTCGTGAACAATCCGGCAGCCAGCAAGGAGGCGGTAATGTATTTCAGTTTCATAATTGTCAGTCAGTTTTTAGAAGTTAAGATTGATGCCGAGAGTGAATGTACGCGGACGGGGCCACATGTTGTTGTCGATGCCGTTCACGCCGGGAACTTCCGGGTCGAGACCCGTGTACTTGGTGATGGTGAACACATTCTGCACGGAGGCGCTGATACGTCCGCTGATCTTGTCGGTGAAGAGCTTGTCGAACGTGTAGCCGATGGTGATGTTGTCCATCTTCAGGTAGGAGGCGTTCTCCAGATACAGGTCGCTCAGTTGCCATTCCACTTCGTTGCGTTGCGTGAATCCGCCGCCCACGTAGTCCAAGGCAGTCTTGTTGTAGTTGGAGATGCTGTACAAGCCGCCGTAGTTGGCATACGAGCTGTTCTGCGCATTATTAGCGTTGAAGGCGTAGTTGCCGATGCTGGCGCGGAGGTTGAAGCCCAAGTCCCAGTTCTTCCATTGGAATTGCGAGCTGAAGCCCATGTAGAAGTCAGCCAGTGCGCTCTTGCCGGTGAAGTAGCGGTCGCCATCGTCGATGGTGCCGTTTCCGTTGCGGTCAACCACGGCTCCCTGGATGGGTTTGCCCTGTTCGTCGTAGACCTGCTTGAAGAGCCAGAACGTGTAAGGCTTGTTGCCTACTTGGTGGCGGGACATTGGGGTGGTTGTACCAAACGGTGCATAAGCAGCCACGATGCCTTCGTAGTCGGGGTTGAAGCTGGCGGTCAACTTGGTGATTTTGCTGTCGTTCCACGTGATGTTGTAGCCCACGGTCCAAGAGAAGTCTTTCGTCTGGATGGGCACAGCGTTGATGTTGAACTCGATACCTTTGTTCTCCATCTCGCCCACATTGGCTGTAACCATGTTGGTGAAGTTGGTGCCTGCGGGTGCGCTGACGTCGTTCAGCAGGTCTTTGGTCTTCTTGATGTAGAATTCCAAGCTACCGGAGATGCGGTTGTTCAGGAAACCATAGTCCACACCGATGTTGTACGTGGCGGTCTGTTCCCACTTCAAGTCGGGGCTGTAGCCATTGGGTTTCAGCAGGTAGGTGCCGTTGTACATGGTGCTCGTGCTGCTGCTGAGGTTGTAGTTGGCCAGATACATATAGTCCCTGATGTCTTGCTGGCCGGTCACACCATAGCCCAAGCGCAGCTTCAAGTTGGAGAGCACGTCGCGCGTCTTCTCCATGAACGGCTCATTGATGATGCTCCATGCCAAGGCTACGGAGGGGAACATACCCCAGCGGTTGTTCTCGCTGAAGCGGGAAGAACCGTCGCGGCGCAGGGTGGCGGTCAGCAAGTAGCGGTCCATCAGGTTGTAGTTCAAACGTCCGAAGAAGGATACCAGGTAGTTCTCCCACGGATTGGGGCGGCTGTCGGTGTTGTAGAAACGCTGTTCGCCTTCGTTCCATGCCCAGGGGCTCTCTGCGGGCGGCTGGATGCCGGCAAATTCGCCCACGGCGGGATTACTCTTGCCTTGGGTGAAATCCTTGTAGTAGAAGTGCTGCCAGGAGTAACCCACCATCAAGTCCACGTTGCTCTTGATTGGTTCGAAGTAGTGCACGTAGTTGGCATAGAAGTCCAGCAAGTGGTTGCGGCGCAACCGGCTTTGTGAGCCGCCTTGCCCCAAGTAGGGGAAGATGTCATCCTTGGCAGCTTGGAAAGAGTTGGACATCACATAATCGTCTTGTGTGCCTTTGGCCACGTCGTAACCCAAGTTCAGGTTCAAGCGCAAGTCTTCGAAGCCGTGGATTTTATAGTCCAGTTGGATGTTACCCAAGCTACGTTTGGTCGTGCTGGTGTTGTTGCGGTCATACAGCAAGGACAGGGGATTGACACCCGAGTTCTCATTGGGAGCATAAACAGTGCCGCTGGTACCCTGCTGCTCCAGCGTCCAGTTGAAGTAGCCGTTGTAGCCGAAGGGGTCGTCCGCACCTACGGATACGGGTTTGGTGGGGTCGTAGTAGGCGGCAGTTCCCACGGCGCCTCCGTCGGCATAGCGGTTGTTGTTGATGACGCCCTTGATGTTGATGTCCACGCTGAGGTGGTCGTCAAAGAACTTCGGGCTGAGGTTGATGGCACCCGTGTAACGCTCGTAGTCGGAGGTCTTCAGCGTACCGCGCTCCTTGTTGTAACCAAAAGATACGCGGAAGGGGAGGAAACCTGCCTTGCCGGACACGGCAATGTTCTGATCTGTGCTCAAGCCGCCTTGGAAGATTTCGTCCTGCCAGTCGGTGCTGACACCGGGATACATGTTCAGGTAGCCTTCTATCACATCGTGAGTGGCTGTCCCAGCATACTGGTTGAGGATGGCTGTGCGATATTCGTCAGCATTCATCACGTCCAGGCGGTTGTACGGGTCCTTATATGAATAGGTGCTGTTGTAGGCTACCTGGATTTTGCCCTCGGCGCCCTTCTTCGTGGTGATGATGATGACGCCGTTGGATGCACGCGAACCATAGATGGCCGTGGCGGAAGCGTCCTTCAGCACGGTGAAGGTGGCGATGTCGTTCGGGTTGACGGAAGCCAAGGCGTTTGACATACCGGGAGCGGCATCGTTGGACACGGGCACGCCGTCGATGACAATCAGCGGGTCGTTGCTGGCGTTCAGCGAGGCGCCGCTACGGATGCGGATGGTGGAGCCTGAGCCGGGACCACCGTCGCCGCTCGTCACGCTGAGGCCCGGAACCTTGCCTTGCATCAGCTCCTGCGGGGAGGTGACGGCACCGCGGTTCAGCTCCTCAGCTTCGATGGCCACTACGGAGCCGCTCAGGTCGCTCTTCTTCACCGAGCCGTAGCCGATGACTACCACCTCGTCCAGCAGTTCGGTGTCTTCTTGCAACATCACGTTCATGTTTGCTGCGGCGGGCAACTCCTGCGTCTTGTAGCCGATGTAGCTGATGACGATGATGTCGCCCTTGTTGGCTTGCAGGGTGAAATTACCGTCCAGGTCGGTAATCGCGCCTTTGTTCGTGCCTTTCACCTGGACACTTGCACCGATAACACCGAAGCCGGTATTATCCTTCACAACGCCCGTGACCGTCATGCTCTGGGCAAAGGCTTGCACGGACAGCAAGACTCCCACCACCCATAGGAGGAGGAACTTGCCTGAACTTCTTAGTAATTTTTCTTTCATAATGGTTGAATTGAAGTTTGTATTAAGTTTACGTAATAGGGTTGTTTCTTCTCAAAAAATACCTATTGAAAACATTATCCAATCTTTTTACCTTTATCTATTATCTGTTTTTTCTAATTGTCGTTTGTCGTTTGTCGGCAATCGTCAATCGTCAATTTCCTTGATGCTGATGGCCCATCCGCCTCCCACGGCCGCTTTCAGCTTCAGGCGGCTCTTGCTGGTCACCTTCTTCGTGGTGATGGTGTAGGCTTGCGGGTTGGTCTCCCAGTGGGCATCCTTGGCGTCGGCGTAGATGGTGGCCTCGTATTTCTTGCCCGGAGTCAGGAAGTCCAGCTTCAGGTCCGATTCGTGGCCGTTGTATCCGGCGGTGCAGCCCATGTACCAGTCGCCGGTGCCCTTGGCGCGGCGGGCGATGGTGATGTATTCGCCCGGCTCGGCTTCCAGATACTTGCTCTCGTCCCAATCCACGGGCACGTCCTTGATGAACTGGAAGGCGTCCATAAAGCGTTCGTAGTTCTCGGGCACGTCCGCGGCCATCTGCAGGGGGCTGTACATGGTGACGTAGAGTGCCAGTTGGCGGGCCAGCGTGGAGCGCACGTGCGAGTTGTTCGACGGGTTCAGCTTGCTGCAATCCATCTCGAAGATGCCCGGCGTGTAGTCCATCGGGCCGCCGATGAGGCGCGTGAAGGGCAAGATGGTGGTGTGGTACACCTTGTTGCCGCCGAAGGATTCATACTCCGTGCCGCGGGCGGATTCGTTGCCGATGAGGTTGGGCCAGGTGCGGCACAGTCCGGTGGGGCGCACCGCCTCGTGGGCGTTGACCATGATTTTGTAGTCCGCTGCCTTGGTCACGGCGTGCAGGTAGTGGTTCACCATCCATTGGCCGTAGTGGTGCTCGCCGCGGGGGATGATGTCGCCCACGTAGCCGCTCTTCACGGAGTTGTATCCGTGGTCCACCATGAACTGGTAGGCCTTGTCCATGTGCCGCTCATAGTTGCGCACGGAACTGGACGTCTCGTGGTGCATCATCATCTTGACGCCCTTGGAGGCGGCATAGCGGTGGATTTCCTCCACGTCGAAGTCGGGGTAGGGGGTCACGAAGTCGAAGACGTAATCCTTGCTCTTGCCGAACCAGTCTTCCCAGCCCTCGTTCCATCCTTCCACCAAGACGGCGTCAAACCCGTGCTCGGCGGCGAAGTCGATGTAGCGCTTCACGTTGGCGGTGTTGGCGGAGTGCTTGCCGTTGGGCTTCAGTTTGGAGTAATCCGTCTGGCCCAGCTTCACGCTCAGCACGTCGTCCGTGTATGCCCAGGTGCCTTTGTTGGTGATCATGTCCCACCAGATGCCGACGTACTTCACGGGGTGTATCCACGAGGTGTCCGCCAGCTTGCACGGCTCGTTCAGGTTCAGCGTGAGGCGCGAGGCGAGGATGTCGCGGGCGTCGTCGCTGACGATGATGGTGCGCCACGGCGAGTGGCAGGGCGTCTGCATGTAGCCTTTGTCGCCCTTGGCGTCGGGCGTCAGCCAGGATTCGAACACCAGGTTCTTGTCGTCCAGGTTGAGGCTCATGCACGAGTAGTCCACCAGGGCGGCTTCGTGCAGGTTGATGTAGAGCCCGTCGTCCGTCTTCAGCATCAGTGCCGTCTGCACGCCGGTGGGCGAGAATACGGTCTGCGAGGAATTGGGCGTCACGGCGTCTTTCATCAATCCGCGGATTTCCGTCAGGCGCGAGATGGTGTAGTCATACTCCTGCGTGTCATAGTCGCCGGGAATCCAGTAGGCGGTGTGGTCGCCGGTCATGGCGAACTGCGTATGCTCTTCCTTGATGACGAAGTAGTTCAGGTTCTTCTGGTGGGGGAACTCGTAGCGGAAGCCCAGGCCGTCATTGTAGAGGCGGAAGCGGAGGACGATGCTGCGCTCGTTTGCGGGCTGGTCCAGGGTGACGGCCAGCTCGTTGTAGTGGTTGCGGATTTCGCTCTCCTCGCCCCAGACGGGACGCCACGTCTCGTCGAAGGTAGAGGTCTCGGTGTCCTTGATGACGAAGCCCGTCATCAGGTTGGCCTTGGAGTCGATGAGGCTCTTCTCCTTGTCGCTCATTTCCGTCCACTCGAAGTCCGTCTTCTTGTCGGCGTCTTCCTTCTTCAACTCCAGTCCCAGGGTGCTGGGCTTGATGACGGCTTTGTCTTTGTAGAAAAGCTCGTAGGTGGGTGCGCCCTGCGGATTCAGGCTGAAGTCCATCACTAAGTTTCCGTCCGGCGACGTCAGCCGTTGGGCCGAGGCCAGGAGGGCGCTGCAACACAAGGTTGCCAGGGTAAGTTTTCTTTTCAGGTTCATAAGTTTGTCAGGCATTTTGGTATTATGGATAAAGGCGGATTCCCTCGTCGGGCTTACCGTTTGCGAAGATAGGCGGTTTGGGAATCCCCTTCGTCCGGTTGTATTGAAAATATAAATGATTAGAAGTTTGTTTTTTGGTTAATATCTTCGTTGTGAGCGCTTTATGAAATCTGCTCCGCGCCGAAAATAGAAACCGTTCAGAACTCCAAGAGCAGCGACTGGCGGGGCTGCAGCGTCAGTTTTCCGTCCAACGTGATAGTTTTCCCGCTCAATACGTCGTGCGCCTCCGTCCGGGGCAGGATTTCGCGGTAGGGGGTGAGGTCCAGTTCCTGCGCCTCGCCGGTGCCGTTCATCACCACCACGACGGACTGGCCTTCACACTTGCGCTCGTAGACGTAGCACCCGGAGGCGATGGAGAAGTGCTTCATCGTGCCCTCTCCCACGGCCTTGCTCGTCTTGCGCCATTGCAGGAGCTTGCGCGTGTAGTCCCAAGCCTCGTTTTGCAGCTTGGTGCGTCCCTCGCGGGTGAAGGCGTTGGTCTTGTCGCCCGCCCATCCGCCGGGGAAGTCCTTGCGCAGGGTGCCGTCGCCGTCCGCCTTGTCGCCCGTCATCAGGATTTCCGTGCCGTAGTACAGTTGCGGGATGCCGCGCGTGGTCAGCAGGTAGAGCAGTGCTTGCTGGTAGCGGGTCAGGTCCTCGGCCTGTTCCTCGCGGGTGGCGAAGCGCGAGGTGTCGTGGTTGTCCAGGAAGGTCAGCAGGTTCATGGGGTTGGCATACACCAGGTCCTGCGTGTTGTAGTCGTAGAGTTTGTAGAGTCCGCCCGCCCAGTCGGTGGTCTCTTCGTCGAAGGCGGAGTTCATCAATGCTTGCAGGGGGAAGTCCATCACCGTGGGCAGGTTGGAGTTGCGCGGGGCGGCCAGCTTGCTGTCCTTCTGCCAGAAGGAGACGAGGACATTGCTGTTGAGCCACGTCTCGCCCACGATGTTGAAGTGCGGGTATTCCTCCAAGACTTCCTTGCACCACTGGGCCATGAAGTCGAAGTCCGCGTAGGGGTGCGTGTCTTGGCGGATGCCGTTGATGCCGGCATATTCTATCCACCAGATGCTCGACTGGATAAGGTAGCGCGCCACGTGGCGGTTGCGCTGGTTCAGGTCGGGCATCACCTCGGTGAACCACCCGTCCGTGGCAATCCGCCGCTCATGGTCGGCGGCGTGGACGTCCTGCACGGAGGCCGTCTTGAAGGACGTCTGCACGTATTGCGACCGGAAGTTGAACCAGTCGTCCGACGGGCGGTCCTTGAACAAGTAGTTCTCGCTGCCGCAGTGGTTGAAAATCATGTCCATCACCACCTTCAGCCCGCGCTCGTGCGAGCGGTCCACGAGTTGCTTGAACTCCTCGTTCGTGCCGAAGCGGCGGTCTATCTGGTAGTAATCCGTGATGGCATAGCCGTGGTAGGAGCCGTCGGGCATGTCGTTCTCCTGCGTGGGGTTGAGCCAGATGGCCGTCACGCCCAGGTCGGCGATGTAGTCCAGGTGCTCCCCGATGCCCTTCAGGTCGCCGCCGTGGCGGGCATACTGCGCGGTGCGGTCCACCTTGTTCTCCAGCATCCCATCGACCACGTCGTTCTCCGGGTCGCCGTTGGCGAAGCGGTCGGGCATGATGAGGTAGAGCACGTCCGCGGAGGTGAAGCCCTGGATGTCCTCGCCGTGGCGCGTGCGCTGGCGCAGGGTGTAGGGCACGGTGGTGGTCTTCTTCCCTTGTTTCAGGAGGATGTCAAACGTCTGCGGCGCGGCCTCGGAGAGGTCCACGTACAGCAGGAGGTAGTTGGGGTTCTGCTGCTTCACCACGTCCTTCAGCACCACGTCCGGTGACGTCAGCGTGACGTCCGCCGAGGCGATGCCCTCGCCGTAGAGCAGGATTTGCAACTCGGGATTCCGCATCCCCGCCCACCAGAACGTGGGGGCCACTTTCTCCACTTTTGCCGCACGGGCGGGCAGGTGCCACCCGAAAAGACTGAATGCAGCCATAAGCAAGATTACATTTAGTTTCATGATACGTAACATTTGGGGTTTGAAATTTGTTTGCTGCAAATGTACGGGCTTCCCGGGCACCTGCGCCGCGCTGGAAGGTTTTTATAAACGCTTTTTGATTTTAATTCATTCATAATCAATGCAAAATACTTTTTTATAGCGGGCGAAAATAGAAACGTTTTATAGCGTGCGGACAGGCAAAATGGGGCAAAAAACAAGGGTACTTCTCCTCCGTGCTCCCGTGTCTGGGTGCGTTTCAGCGTTTCAGTTGTTTCAGATTTCAGTTATTGAAATGAGTTTTTGTCCCCGCCATCCATTGGAAATAGTCTATAAATATACTATAATATATAATATATATATTATATATTATAAAGTTTAATACAACTTTACGGGAGGTGTAATTCGTCTATTTGATAACTGAAATCTGAAACAACTGAAACGCTGAGACGCTTCCAAAAAGACAATCCTGCCGACAGTACCCAGGCAAGCTGTCCCGTTCTGTTTGTTATAATCGTTTGTTTTTCAGTATATAAAGTTGAAAATCCGGTATGGTTCGTAAAAAACGACCGAAACCGCCGAATAAAAATTTGGCGTTCTCGCCCTTATTGCTTACCTTTGCTTCCGCAAGGCAATACGCATCCGCTCTGCCAAACATAGTGGCCTGTTTGCCGAAATGATGCCCCCGCCTTTGCAAAATATTGTTTGTTGAACCCGATAAAACCCTATATAAACCATGATAACGACCTTTGTACTGACCTTGATACTCCTCCTCCTGCCGGTGTGGATGCCCGCCACGGCCTCCGCCCAGTCCGCCCCGATGCCTGCCGACTCCGTGCGCGCCGCGCTGCTGGAGCTGGACGACGCCATCGCCCGCAAGCATGAATCCCACGCCCGCAAGGAAGCCCGCATCGCCGACCTGCGCCGCCGCCTGCACTACGCCGTCGACACCCTGGAGCAATATGCCCTCTGCGAGGAATTGTTTGACGAATACCTGCATTACCAGGCCGACTCCGCCGTGCACTACTTGAACCGCCGCCTGCAACTGCTGCCCTCCTGCGGGCAGGATGACCTGAAGGCGCGTGCCTACATCGACCGCGCGGCCGTGATGGGCGTGACGGGCATGTACGCGGCCGCCGTGGAGGTGCTGACGGCCATCCCGACGGAACGCCTGAAGCCGGAGACGCTCGTGGAGTACTACCGCGCCTGCCGCTCCTGCTACGGGTGGATGGCCGATTACTCGCTGGCCATCCAGGGAAAGCGGCGCTACATGGAGCAGACCGACCGTTACCGCGACTCCATCCTGCTGGTGGACAATCCCGTCACCGCGGACATCGCACGCGCCGAACGTGCGGCCCTGGGCGGGAAAGCGGAAGAGGCCGTGGCCATCTTGCGGAAATACCTCCCCGGCGACACGGACGACCTGGAGACCCTGTCCTACCTGAACTATACCATGTACGAGGCCTACGTGGCGAAGGGGGACACCGCGCGGCAAGTCTACTACCTGGCGCGCACCGCCGTGCACGACATGGAGCGCTCCGTGCGCGAATATGCCTCGCTGCACAAGCTGGCCCGCCTGCTCCACGAACAGGGCGACCTGGACCGCGCCTACGCCTACCTGAACTGCTCGATGGAGGACGCCGTGGCCTGCCACGCCCGCCTGCGCTCGCTGGAGGTGACGGAAATCTATCCCATCATAGACCGCGCCTACCACGACAAGGAGGCCCACGAGCGGGCGGTAGTCACCGGGCTGCTCATCGTCCTCAGCGTCCTGGCCCTGCTCCTGGTAGGCGCCGTGGTCTACCTCTACCGCTGGATGAAGAAGCTGGCCGCCATGCGCCGCGACCTCTACCAGGCCAACCGGCGCCTGCACGCCGCCAACCTCAGCCTGGAGCAGACGGGGCGCATCAAGGAGGTCTACATCGCCCGCTACCTGGACCGCTGCGTCACCTACCTGGACAAGCTGGAGCAATACCGCCGCTCGCTGGAGAAGCTGGCCATGGCCGCCAAGACCGACGCGCTGTTCAAGGCCATCCGCTCCGACCAGTTCCTGCGCGACGAGCGCAAGGCGTTCTACCGCGACTTCGACAAGTCCTTCCTCGACCTCTTCCCGCGCTTCGTGGAGCGCTTCAACAACCTCTTGCAGGAGGACGGGCGCGTCACGCCCAAGGCGGGCGAGCTGCTCAACACGGAGCTGCGCATCTTCGCCCTCATCCGCCTGGGCGTGACGGACACGAACAGCATCGCCCACTTCCTGGGCTACTCCCTCGCCACGGTGTACAACTACCGCAGCAAGATGCGCAACAAGGCCGTGGGCGACAAGGACAAGTTCGAGCAGGAGGTGATGAGGATTGATTGACAGTTGTCATTTCTCCTTGATGATGCCCACGCAGCACGCTCCCACCATCAGCAGGCAGCCCGCCAGCACCAGCATGTTCACCTCCGGAGGCACCGCGCCGGGCCGCGTGAAGAGGTGCAGCACCTGCCCGCCGAGGGCGGCCGCCACGATTTGCGGGATGCAGATGGTGCCGTTGAAGAGGCCCAGGTACGTGCCCATGTGGCCGCCGCTCAGCGCGTTGGTCAGGATGGTGAAGGGCAGGGCCAGCATCGCCGCCCACGCGCAGCCTATCAGCAGGAACGACACGAACAGCAGGTAGGGGTCATGGATGAAGAGGGTGGAGATGAAGCCGATGCCGCCCAAGGCGAGGCTCAGCGAGTAGGACAGCTTCCGGTTCTTGAACAGCGGGAGCACCATTGCCCACACCACCGAGCCGACGGCCTGCACCGCGAAGAGGATGCCCACCCAGTCGCCCGCATCCTGGTATTGCTGCGACTGCGTGTCCAGCACGAGGCTCGTCACCCCGTCCTTCACCAGCTCCACGGCGGGCGTGTCGAAGGCGCCTGCGGCCACCGTGCCGTTGGTGTACGTCCACATGAACATGAAGGCCGACCAGCAGAAGAATTGCACCAGGCCCACCGTCCAGAAGGCTTTGGGCGCACGCGCCAGGAGGCGGAAGACGTTCACCTTCTCCTGCTTCTCCTCGCTGCTGATGCCGTGGTATTCGGCGTAGAGCTTCGGGGGATATTCCTTCACCTTCAGCGTGGTGTAGACGACGCAGAGGATGAGGATGGCCGCGCCGATGTAGAAGGAGTAAATCACCGAGTCGGGTATCACCCCCTTGGGCGCGATGTTGCTGATGCCTATGGCGGCGAAGATGAAGGGGAAGAGGTAGCCAGCCAGGCTCCCGGCGTTGCACAGGAAGCTCTGTATGGCGTAGGCCAGGCCTTTCTGTTTCTCATTGACCATGTCGCCCACCATCATCTTGAAGGGTTGCATGGCCACGTTGATGCTGGTGTCCAGCAGCATCAGCGAAATCAGTCCGAAGACCATCGCCGCGCCCACCGACATGCCGAAGCTGCCCGCGTTGGGCAACATGCACATGACGAGCACGGCCACCGTGGCTCCTACGAAGAGGTAGGGTATGCGCCGCCCGAAGCGGCACCAGGTCTTGTCGCTGAACATCCCGATGAGGGGCTGCACGATGATGCCCATCAGCGGGGGCAGTATCCAGAAGTAACTCAGGCTGTGCGGGTCGGCGCCCAGCGTGGAGAAGATGCGGCTGATGTTGGCGCTCTGCAAGGCGTAGGCTATCTGTACGCCGAAGAAGCCGAAGCTGATGTTCCACAGCTTCCAGAAACTATGGTTGGGTATTTCTTTCATTGGTTTTGGTGTTGTAAATAGGAATTTAGTTTAGGCGCGGATTACGCGGATGGACGCGGATTTATTATTTGTATAACCAATGGAATCCAACAATTTAGAATAAAAAATATCCGTGAAATCCGCGTAATCCGCGCCAAAAAACACCGATAAATTATCATTTACCGTCCGCTCTCGTCAATCATCTTTCGGATTTTCTCGTTGAAAGCGTCTTGTTTCATCAGGTCCTCCAGCGTGACGTGCATGCGCCAGCGCCAGTAGTGGTGCGGGTTGGCGGGCACGTTGATGCGCTCGATGGCGATGTCGGGGTTGCGCAGCGTCTCGTCCATGGCCGTCCAGTCCTGCCACGTCAGGATGCAGAGCATCGAGGGACAGTAGAGGTGCCGGCGGATGACGTCCTCGCACAGCCAGCCGGGAGCGTGCTCGGGCAGTTCGCCCCAATGCCTCAGCTCGTTGTAGAAGAAGCGGGAAGACTGCATACGGTCCTCTTCCCACCAGCCGCGGAAGCTGCTCATGTCGTGCGTGCCGATGGTGCACACCGAGCGGAAGGGGTAGGCCCACACGTGTCCGAACTCGTCCTCCGGATGCTTGGGCATGCGCTGGATTTCGAGCGAGAGAATCTGGAGCTGCTCCATCACCCAGGGCACGCAGTCGGGCACCATGCCGAGGTCTTCGCCGCACACCAGCATCTGCGTGGATTGCGTCAGGACGGGGAGCTTCTTCATCGCCTCGCGATACCAAAAGTCGTTGTGGCGGCGGTAGTAGTAGTCGTTGTAGAGGCGGTTGAAGACGTCCTTCTCCCACGGGTTCAGTTGGCGGTAGACGTAGTCGTTCTGCACGGCGATGCGCGGGTGGTACATCTCCGGGTTGTCGCGGTCGGGGATGAAGAGCACGTCGCTCACCAGGGCGTAGAGTCCCTCCTTCAAGGCGAGGGTGTCGGCGTCGTCCTGTCCGGCGAAGTAGGCTTCAATCTTGCGCTGGGTGTCGAACTCGGGGCGCATCTCGTAGCGGTCGTCGTGCAGGGGTTGCACGAAGGTGTCGCGCACCATGTTTGCCCGCTGGCCGAACATCTGGTTCAGCATGAAGTCGTTGATGAACGGGCGCGTCATGAAGTCTTTGCGGAAGTGCAGGCCGTAGCGCTGGATTTCGTCCACGCTCATGGGCAGGGCGGGCACGAACTGGCCGAGCAGGCCATGCACGGAGTGGGTGGGAATCTCCCAGATGCGGAAGAAGCCCAGGATGTGGTCGATGCGGTAGGCGGAGAAATAGTCGGCCATCTTGCGGAAGCGGCGTTTCCACCACTGGTAGCCGTCTTCTTCCATCACGCGCCAGTTGTAGGTGGGCAGTCCCCAGTTCTGTCCCTTGGTGGAGAAGGCGTCGGGGGGCGCTCCGGCTTGTCCGTTCATGTTGAAGTAATACGGCTCCACCCAGGCCTCCACGCTCGTGCGGCTGATGCCGATGGGGATGTCTCCCTTGACGATGACGCCCCGTTCGCGGCCGTAGTTGCAGGCGTCCAGCAGCTGGATGTGCAGCAGGTATTGCACGAAGCAGTGGAAGGAGGTCTCCGCGTAGGTCTCGCTCTCCGGCGCGCAGAGTTGTTCGGCTATTTCCGTGCGGTAGGTGGCATATTCGCCCCATTGGTGGAAGTCGGGTGTCCGGAAGCGGTCGCGCAGGTAGCAGAAGGCGGCATACGGGCGGAGCCACGAGGCGTTCTCCCGATAGAAGGCCTGGTAGCCTTCGGAGGCGAGCACGGCTTCCTGCTCTTGCTGGAAGACGGCTTTCAGGTAGGCGCGCTTCCAGTGGTTCACTTCTTCATAATCCACCTGGGGCAGGGCGTTCAGTTCCTGGCGTTTCTGCTCGAAGGCGATGCTGGCCTCGTGGTCGTGCAGGGGCGGTAGCTGGCGCAGGTCCACGAACATCGGGTGGAAGGCGTAGATGGAGATGGAGCTGTAGGGATAGGAATCCGTCCACGTCTGGGTCATCGTGGTGTCGTTGATGGGGAGCACCTGCACGGCGTGCTGGTGTGTGTCCGCCGCCCAGCGGATGAAGGTCTTCAGGTCTCCGAAGTCGCCCACGCCATAGCTTCCCTCGGAGCGGAGGGAGAAGATGGGGATGGCGCTTCCCGCCACTTTGTAGTGCTCGCTGGCGAAGAAGGCTTCTTCTTCCACGCCCACGTAGGTCTCGCCCGGCTGGAGCGCGGGGGGAGCCAGGAAGCGGTTGTCGTGCGACTCCCATTCGGCTATGCCCTGTCCGTCTTCATCGAGGGTCACATATTTGTATTGGAAGGCGGGGGGCAGGGTGGAGGCGTCCAAGGCCAGTTGCCACACGTTGGGGCGCACCTCCTGCATCCGGAGCGGGGCGGAGGCTCCCCAGTTTCCCAACGCCTTGCAGTTGCCGGACAGGGCCAGCGTGCGGCGTTTCGTGTTTCCGGCGGGACACAGAACGCGGAGGATGATGCGCGTGTCGCCTGCGGACTGCGGGAGCGTCTCTCCCGTGCTTTCTTCGCCCGTGTGGCAGAAGGCGGAGCTGAAGCGGTAGGATTCCGCGGGCAGGTCGCGCCAGGCGTCTTGCAGGAGATAGTGGCGCGAATCATCGTCCACAGGGCAGAACGTGTGCGGGATGGCTCCGAACTCCACGCGCACGGGGTGCCCGTCCCGGTAGACGGCATAGCGGTAGGAGACAGGGGCATCGGAATTGGCCGGCCGGAAATGGGCTTGGCCTTGCCATACGTTTCCGTCCACGGTGGACAACTCGGCTTCGGGTCCTTCGTTGACAAGGACACGCAGGCTCTCGCCCCACGTGGTGTGATACTGAATTCTGAAGGTAATTGTCATAAGTCGTTTCGGTATTAGTAAATTTACATAATCGTGACGCAAATGTAGTGAGAGAAAAGGGAAACACCCGCCCAAAGAATGAAAATATAAATCAATTTAGGCTAAAAACGCCTCCAGAAGCACTTGTGGGGCGGGTTCTCCTGGATGAAAATATAAACGGACGATAGGGCGGGGAGGTGCCGTCAGCATCTGTTCACGGGTGTGAGAAAACGCAGACTTGGTTTCCCCGGCTTTCCATGGATTTACCCTATATTTCCTCTTTCGCGCTTGAAATACAGGCTTGTGCATTTGTTGCGCCCTCTATTTTCTTTCTATTTCCGAGGTTATGACGGACAAAGCATGTATCTTTGTGGCAAAACTCAATTATCTATAACGAATCATCTAAATGTTTATTCCATGAAGTTGAAGCACTTGTTGATTTTGCCGGCATTGTCGGTAATGGGATGCCAAGACGTGCAGCCATCCCAAGATGAGTATGACAAGTATCCCGTGCCGGAAGGCGAATGGGAAGAAATGAACTATGCTCCTGCGGGCACCAAGTTCGCCCTGTGGGCGCCCTCCGCCGAAGAGGTCAGCCTGAAGCTCTATGCCGAGGGGCTGGGCGGCGAACCAGTCCAAGTCCTCCCGATGAAGGAGGCCGACGGCGGGATGTGGCGCGCCGAGGTATCGGGCGACTTGAACGGCCAGTTCTACACCTTTGATGTGAAGGTGGATGGCGCCTGGCTGGGCGACACGCCCGGCGTATGGGCCAAGGCCGTGGGCGTCAATGGAGACCGCGCCGCCATCCTCGACCTGGACATGACCGACCCCGAAGGCTGGGACAAGGACGTCCGCCCCGAACTGAAAAGCTTTGCAGACATTATTATTTATGAGATGCACCACCGGGACTTCTCCATCGACTCCCTCAGCGGCATCGCGCACCGCGGCAAGTTCTTGGCCCTGACCGAGGAAGGCACCACCTCCGCCCGCGGGCAGAAGACGGGCATCGACCACCTGAAGGAGCTGGGCGTCACCCACGTGCACATCCTCCCTTCCTTCGATTATTCCTCCGTGGACGAAACCCGCCTCGACCAACCCCAATACAACTGGGGATATGACCCCAAGAACTACAATGCCCCCGAAGGCTCCTACTCCACCAATCCCTACGACCCCGCCACGCGCATCCGTGAGTTCAAGCAGATGGTGATGGCCCTGCACCGGGCGGGCATCCGCGTGGTGATGGACGTGGTGTACAACCATACCGCCGTGACCGAGGGCAGCAACTTCGAGCGCACCGTGCCCGGATACTTCTACCGCCACAAGCCCGACGGCACCTTTGCCGACGCCTCCGGATGCGGCAACGAGACTGCCTCCGAGCGCACCATGATGCGCCGCTACATGGTGGAGAGCGTGAAGTATTGGGTGGAGGAGTATCACGTGGACGGCTTCCGCTTCGACCTTATGGGCATCCACGACTTGGGGACGATGCGCGCCATCCGCCAGGCGTTGGACGAGATAGACCCTACCATCTACGTCTATGGCGAGGGATGGGCCGCCGGCGCTCCCCAGCTTCCCGAGGATTCCTTGGCGATGAAGAACAACATCGACCGCCTCTCGCGCATTGCCGCCTTCAGCGACGAGTTCCGCGACAGCTTGCGCGGTCCCTTCGGCAATGACGCGCAAGGCGCTTTCCTGGCCGGACTGAAGGGACACGAGGCAGGCATACGCTTCGGCTTGGCCGGAGGCGTGGAGCATCCGCAGGTCAACCTCAGCGAGGCGCGCCGCACGCCCAAGTTCTGGGCCAACGAACCCACCCAGTTCATCAGCTACGTCAGTTGCCACGACGATATGTGCTTGGCCGACCGGTTGAAAGCCACCCTGCCCGATGTGGATGTGGCCGTGCGCAAGGCCCTGCACAAGCTGGCGGAGACTGCCGTGCTCACCTCGCAGGGCGTGCCCTTCATCTTCGCGGGCGACGAGGTGATGCGCGACAAGCAAGGTGTACACAATTCCTACAACAGCCCCGACAGCATCAACGCCATCCGCTGGGAGCTGAAGCGGGAGAACCGCGACGTGTTCGACTACGTCTGCGGCCTCGTCAAGATGCGCCGTGCCCACCCCGCTTTCCGCCTGGGCGATGCCGGGCTGGTGCGTGAACACCTGGAGTTCCTGCCCGATACGGAGGACAACGTGGTGGCCTTCCGCCTGAAGGGGCAGCCCGCGGGCGATGCGTGGAAAGACATCACGGTCATCCTCAACGCACGCGACCGCGCCACGCAGGTCAGCCTGCCCGCCGGCACCTGGCAAGTGGTGTGTCGCGACGGGAGAATCAGTCCCAACAAGTCTCTGGGCACCGTGCAGGGCGGCCCCGTGAGCGTCGCCCCGCGTTCGGCGCTGATTGTGCACCAATAACTTCGGAACAATCTTTCGCGGAGGCAAGGACAATCCTTCGCAAAGGCACAAGCAATCCCTCGCAAAAGGCGGGGGATTGTTTTTTCTTCTAAATCGGGTTAAAAAACGCACTCTTCCGGAGATAATCACTATATTTGTTCTAGTCCTGAATAACTCATTTGACTATCAACTTTTTATAAGAAACTCGCACGAGAACGGGCAACGGATAAGAAAATGCCGGACTGTTCGGAAGCGCCATATTTCTCATGCTTTCAAATAACGCTTTATCTCATTTGCAAAGGTAATATTTCTTTTTGAAA
>CASEYC010000113.1 GCA_949292025.1 uncultured Bacteroides sp.
ACGAACTGATCTTTATGCATAACGGTCTGATTGTGACCGCAAAAGTAAATTCAAATCCGTTGACTCCAAAATCGCTTATAACAAATTGAATTTCAACAATTTCAAAGAACTCCTATGATTTTTTAGTGGACACTAATGAAAGTATATTTCCATAGAGCACATGGAGGTTGGATTCTAACAAGAAAAGAAAAAGTATGAAAAAATTGATTCAAGGTGAGAAAATAGGGATAGATAATCATCAGCCTGGTGTTCCTTGGGTTTGGAATAGCAATCAAGACATTCATTTACACAAAACGACAACTATTCATCGTGATGGTTCTCAAATTTCCGTTGATGTTAGAATTCCGTTGAATAGCGATAGGGAAATATCGGTTGTGCCAAATAAGGCAAATGTCAAGCCAAAGGAAGGTGGTAGAACTCGAGGTTTGATGATTAAAGAAATTCGTGAGGCTTTTGAATCTCCCCAAAATGCAGGGAAGTGTGATGAATTCCTGAAGAATCTGATAGATGAGATGAATCGCATAAATGGTTCTTCTCCTCAAAAAACACTTGAAGATGTGGAGAAAGTTTTTGATAGAATAATGAGATTTTTTGATTTGGACGAGTCTATCAAAGGCAGAATGGAGCAGATTGCGGATGAATACTTTAAACCATATATTGATGGTAAAAGAAATTATTATCTTTTTGAGGACACCGATAGGATAGAAATTGGTGAATTAACACGTGAAGAGGAACGAAGATTTTCTGACAAAGGTTTTTTAAGGTAGTAAGCATAGTATCCTTTGGCTGATTTTGGAATATCCTAAATTGAGCACTAAATGAATCTAATTCAAAGGGGAGTATAGAAACGTGATGCCAACACAAGAATCTCGTGTAAAGAAGTCGTTGTTGAATGCCCGTGTCAATCTGGTATTCTATTTTCTGACGTTAGCTCTCTCGTTCTTCTCCCGAAAGATTTTCCTGGATACCTTGGGGGCTGATTTTGTGGGGTTGACCGGCACGTTGCAGAACCTCTTGGGCTTCCTCAATCTGGCCGAATTGGGTATTGGCAGTGCCATCGGTTATGTGCTCTATAAACCTTTGTTTGAGCACGATGAAGGCAAGATTAATGAAATCATCTCCGTGTTTGGCTACCTGTATCGTTGGATAGGCATTTTCATCTTAGGAGCTGGAGTCGTGTTGGCTTGTTTCCTGCCGTTGATTTTTCCTAGCACACAGTTCGAGATGGGCATCATCTACTTTGCTTATTTCTCTTTCTTGGCTTCCTCCCTTATCGGCTACTTTGCCAATTACAAACAGACCTTGTTGGGAGCAGATCAGAAGAATTACGTCGTTACCGCCTATTTCCAGACTGCTTCCATCGTCAAGACCCTTATTCAGATGGCCAGTGCCTGGTACACGGGCAGCTATTATTTATGGGTCGCTATTGAGCTGACTTTCGGCATTATCTATTCTTTTATTCTGAATTGGAAGATAAACCAAGTCTATCCGTGGTTGAAAAGTGAGGTTAGGTTGGGGAAGGTGCTATTTAAGAAGTATCCGGAGGTGATGAAGTATACGAGGCAGTTGTTTGTACATCAGATATCTTCTTTTGTACAATTCCAGACTACTCCTTTTTTTGTTTATGCATTTGTTTCTTTGCAAACAGTAGCTTATTATGGAAACTATACAATCATTATAGATAAATTGACAATATTGATGAATACTGTATTGGGAAGTACATCTGCAGGAGTTGGAAATTTAATTGCAGAAGGTAATAAAAGTAAAATTCTGGATGTTTTTTGGGAAATATCTACAATTCGTTATATTGTAGCTGGAATATTGTTTTTCTCATTATATGTTTTGATGGAACCTTTTGTTGAATTATGGGTTGGTAAAGAATATATACTTGCACATTCAGTTCTAATACTTGTATTGGTTAAAATTTATATTCAAATTATTCATGGGTCTATTGGTCAGTTTCTATATGGATATGGTTTATTTTCTGATACTTGGTCTCCTGTAGCTCAAACTGTTATTTATTTGTTTGCGGCAATTTTAGGGGGATTTTTCTTCGGGTTAAATGGCATTATTTTTGCATCAATATTGAGTTTCTTTTTGATTATGGGAGTATGGAAGCCTTATTTCCTATATAAGCGAGGACTACATATCCCGATTTGGAAATATTGGTCAAAAAATCTGTGCTTTAATCTTATTAATTTGGTATCTATATTTTTTTCATTATTATTGGTCCGTAGAATTCATTTTGTCATTGATTCTTGGAAATCGTGGATTATATATTCTATGCTCTCAACGATAATATTTGTTATTATAAATATGAGCCTAATGTGCTTATTGAATAGGCATGTAAAGTCTTTATTCCGTAGATTCAAAATAACATTAAAATGAACTATTCTATCAAAGAGACAATTTATTATATTGTTGTAAGACTACCACATATTATTATTGGAAGATTTATAAGCAAAAATCTAATTTATGCTCATTGGGGAAGAGGATTACATAATTTTGGGGATTGTTTGTCTCCGTATATATTAAAATTCTATGGTTTAACTCCTGTGTATGTTCCCAATATGTTTCGAGCTGATATTATTTTAGCAGGAAGTATTTTACAATGGTTACCACGTAGTTATGGAGGGTATATTGTCGGTACAGGTGGTGATTCTCAACACTATTGCTTTCCTAATGCTAAGATTCTAGCAGTTAGAGGTAAATTGACTTTAGCAAATTTAGGCATATTAGATTCTTCATATATCAAGCTTGGAGATCCAGGGTTGTTAATGGCGTATGTTTATCCACAGCAAGTAAAAGCACGATATAAGCTAGGCGTTGTACCTCATTTTGTAGATGCAAATGAGGATTTTATGAAATCGTGGAAAAGTAGATTTGGTTCAGAAGTACTTTTTATTGATGTACTGCAATCTCCATATAAAGTCATTCAGCAAATAAAGCAATGTCAACATATAGTATCTTCTTCGCTTCATGGGCTTATTATTGCAGATGCGTTTCATATTCCGAATATGAGAATTGTTAGTAGAAAAACCATGCCTACAGCATTTTATGATTATAAATTTGGTGATTACTATTCATCATTAAATTGTGAAAGTAAATCTTTGGAAGTTACTGGGAACGAAAGCCTTGATTTTTTAATAGAATCCACGACATTAAAGCCAATAGATATAATAGAGAATCTCAAAAGAGATTTGCACAAGATAATGCTTGAAGTTTGCAATTCTTTCAAGAAATGGTAAATCATAATTTATGAGAATTCTTCAAATCGCTTCCAGTGATTTCTTCTCCACCTATGGCGGCGGACAGGTTTATGTCAAAAATATAGTAGACGAAATGATTCGCCAACAACGGGACTTAGCCGTTATATCCTTTGTCGGTAGGTCTATTCGGATAGAAAAGAAGTCGTATAAGGGCATTGATCTATATGAAGTGGGCTATGAGGGCGTGAATGATTTGTCTGTTTTGATTCGTGAAATCCGGCCTGACGTTATCCATGCCCATAGCCACAAAGAACAAGTGGTACAGATTGGTCGGAAGTTGCAGATTCCCGTGGTGGTCACTTCGCATCATGGCGGCATCTTGTGTCCGGCAGGAACTTTGATGGATAGCTATGACCGTATTTGCCAACTGCCTGTTTCTCATGAACATTGTTTGCGATGCGTGTTGCGTAATACGCGTACTGGATTGTACTGGTATCCGTTGATGAGGTTGCTTCCCAAACGGTTGTATATTAAGATAGGAGGATGGCTGCAGAAGTTGCCTTTCATTTTGTTCGTAACTCCTATAGGTAGTGCTGCCCGGCAAATTCAAGAGAAGGAAAGGGAATGGAGGACGATTGCCGAGGGATGCACGAAGATGATTGCCCCTTGCTGTCAGATTGCGGAGACCATGGCACGTAATGGGTTGGCCAAAGACAAAATTATGGTCTTGCCTCATGGAGTCCCATTACCTAAGCAAATCCCTCCTTTCCCTGCTATTGAGAATGGGAACATCAGGTTTTTCTATGTAGGACGAATCTGTTACGTGAAAGGCCTGCATGTTTTATTGGAAGCTTTCCATCGGCTGGATGCGCCCCGTGCAGAACTTCACTTGATAGGAGGTACCGGAAACAAAACAGAAAAGCGTTATGAAGAGGATTTGAAGCGGCTGAATAAACAGGATTCGCGGATAATCTGGCATGGGAAAGTGCCTCCCGATAGGGTATATGAAACAATCAGCGGCATGCATGTCGCGCTTTCTCCCTCCATCTGTTTAGAAGTGTTTGGTTTGAACATTGCCGAAGCTTTGGCGATGGGGAAGCCTGTCTTGGCCACCCGTAACGGGGGAGCTGAGATGCAAATCCAAGATGGTGTGAATGGTTGGTTGGTGGAATCGAATGATGCGGGAGCCTTGCAGAAGAAAATGCAGTGGATAGTGGAGCATCTTCGGACGTATGATATGTTAGAATCTACTTCCAAGGTGGTTGCGATTACGGAGCATTGTCGCTTGTTGTGGGATGTATATGGACAAGTTTAATCAATCAGCGATGTGGTAGTACTGTGCTGAATTGAATTGCAAAAAATATATGGTATCCTTGCGGATACGGAGGCGCAAGATTTTGCGTCTCTACAACGAAGAAGAACTGTTGGAAGCTTTTTATATAACTATAATAGAAATTCAATAATCCATTCTGTTTATGAAACTCAGTATCATCATTATATCATACAATACCAAGGACGTACTGCGGGATTGCCTTGTTTCTATCTATGCATCCCAACCGCAAATGTCGTTCGAAATTATTGTGGTGGACAATCATTCTACGGACGGGTCGGTAGAAATGATACAGACTGAATTCCCGCAGATTAAGTTAATAGCCAATGGTGACAACCGTCTGTTTGCCATAGCCAACAATCAAGGCGCAGCCATCGCTACCGGGCAATATCTGTTATTACTAAATAGCGACACTCTTGTGAGCCGTGGTAATTTGGAAAAGATGATAAACTACTTCGATACCCTGCCGCAGGATGTGATTTGCCTCGGTCCTAAAATGTTGAATCCCGATGGCAGTCTCCAATCACAAGGCTTTCCGTTGCCAAGCCGATTGGAGCGTTTCTGCCTCTGCTTCAAGATTCATAAGATATTTCCGTTTGCCGAGAGGTTCCTTCCTATTTTTGGTTTGCCGGACAAAAAATTGAGGGCAAAACAAGTGGGCTGGGTATCTGGAGCGTGTGTATGATGATGCGAGCTGACAAATACAAAATCATCGGCGGTCTGAACGAGAACATCGAGTTCTACGGTGAAGAACCGGAATTCGGCTATCGCAGTTATAAGCGGTATGGATATAAGACTTGGTTCTACCCAGATGCAGAAATCACACATTTAGGTGGAGTTTCTAGTAAGAAGGTCAAGAAAGCCTCTACATCGGGTAGAAGAAGAAACCCGATTACGGCGTTATGCTTTATTGCAACGGGAAACTGTAGGTTATGCCCGTGCCGTACAGATGTCGCGTATTGTGCTTGCAGCAGCTTACATCAAACGTGCCATTTTACCCTCTATCTATTCACATATTTTGACGCAATCTATTCGGTGGGAACATAAAGTTATCGCATATTTGAAAAAGAAACAATATGAAGAAACTACTCATTGATGCTAATCCTGTGGTACCCTACTACGTTTTTGGCAAGGTGAACGGCATAGGACGTACCACCATGGAACTGATTCAGGCATTAGCTAAGATGCCGGATTTACCTTTTGAAGTCATGCTTTATTCGCAGAATATGAAGGGTGTCGGCGGACGGAATATGCAAGTTCCCTTTAAATGTAGACATCTTTATTTGCCTAACAGAGGTGACGTGAATAGGGTTTTATCCCATTTCCCAGTACGTGAGATGTTGACTGGCTATGATCTGATGCACATTACGCATAACTTTGAATACGTGCATAAGCCTGAGCGATGTATTGTAACGATACATGATGCTCTTTTCATGAAGATGCAGGAAAAGGCTTTCGAACATGACAGAATGAAGGTTGAAGTGCCACCGTTTGCCAGACGGTGTAAGCACATTATCACTTGCTCAGAGGCATCGAAGAAGGATATTGTGGAAACCATGCAGATTCCATCAGAGGAAGTATCTGTGATTTATTGGGGCGTAAAACACCATATTTTTCATCCTTCATGTTTGAAGAAAGACGAAATAATAGCTAAATTATCCAAACGTTATCCAGCAATGCCGTCGAACTATTTTCTTAGTGTTTCTTGTAATACTGAACGAAAGCGCACTCATTTATTGGTGGATAGTTATTTGGAATTTTGTCGGCAGCAACCTCTTCATGATTTAGTATTGGTGTGGGGGAATCCTCCCACATGGTTGTTGGAGAAGATTGCCAAGAGTGGCGTTGCCGATAAAATTCATTTTCTCACTAACATCAGCGATGAAGAATTGGCTTTGCTCTATAATGCAGCTACAGCTTCGTTTACTCCTTCCATGTACGAAGGCTTTGGATTGCCTTTGTTGGAAGCTATGGCTTGTGGAACGCCCGTTGTGACTTGTCGGAATAGTTCGTTGAATGAAATAGGGGGAGATGCGGCTATTTATTTGGAAGAGCCGATAGAGAAATCTATGGTACTAGTAATGGAACAATTTGAACAACAACAAATTGACTGGGAAAACTTTCGTGCAAAAGGTTTGAAAAGAGCAGGTACGTTTACGTGGGAAAATACAGCTTTGCAAACATGTCAGGTTTATGCAAGATGTTTGGAAGATACGTAAGGTGAAGAAGAACTTCATACATCATTCTTCATATTGATTTTTCAACTTGTCGCGTCGGATTGCAAATCCGGCGCAGCGGAGTAGAAGTGATTTTATGTTTGGCGAAATGGAATTCTGCCTTGCGTATTTTGCAGAATGTGGGAAAAATCCTATCTTTGTTCCAAGAAAACAATCTTAGAGCTTTATTCTTATGAAAAAGTTTGTTGTAGATAATTTTGGTCCTATTCAGCATGTTGATATTGAATGGGGAAATTTGACCTTCTTGGTAGGTGCCCAAGCCAGTGGTAAAAGTCTTTTTCTGGAATTATTGAAACTTGTTGTTGATAAAAACCATATACTGAATTCTTTACAACGGTATAATTATATTTTAAAGAAGAATGCCGATAATGTGCTAAATATTTATTTTGGCGAAGGCCTGTCCGGGTTATGGAAGGAAAATACGCATATATTGGTAGATGATAATCGTGAATTCCTGAAGAAACATTTGTTGGCTCCTAATAATGCCTCTGCTACGGAACGGCTTTTTTATATTCCGGCGCAGCGTATATTAAGTATCTCTGATGGCCGTCCTAAGAACTTTATGGAATTTGATGCACCTACTCCGTACGTATTGCGGAATTTCAGTGAAACATTACGTCTGTTCATGTTAGGAGGATTGGGAGGAAGCACAGTAATTTTTCCCATTAAGAACCGTTTAAAGGTGGCATTGCGTTCTTCTTTTGATGAAACAGTGTTTCATGGGGGGACTGTTTATATGGATGAGACTTCGGGACAGAAGAAAATGAAGATGAGCATTGATGATATGAGCATTCCTTTCATGGCTTGGAGTGCCGGGCAGAAGGAGTTCATGCCTTTGCTTATGGGATTTTATTGTTTGTCGGGGCCTCCTATCAGTGTGCTGAAGAAGGAGAATTACCGATATATAGTGATAGAAGAGCCAGAAATGGGACTGCATCCTTTGGCTATCCAGTCGGTGCTGTTGCAAATCCTAGAACTATTGCGCAGTGGTTATCAAGTGATAGTCTCTACGCATTCCAGATTGTTTTTGGAATTTGCATGGACATTTAACCAGTTGAAGTACTCTGAAAAAGAAGGGCGGGAGTTGGCATTGGCAAGCATGTTTAATGTGACGCAGAAGGATAATGCATGGGATATTTTTAACCGTGTTTTCGAGAAAAAGGTAGCCACGTACTTCTTCTCCAGAAAGACTGGCAAGGTGACATCGGTAGATATCTCTTCGCTGGATGTGTGTGATCCGGATGTAGATATGGCTGAGTGGGGAGGATTATCCGAATTTTCAGGAAAGGCATCGGATGTAGTTAGCAGATTTTACCATGAAGAAGAATGAGCATAAGCCGAAAGCGACGCTTGAACAAGAGATGAATAATCTGTTTAAAGTGGCTGTTGAAGGTACGTCGGATATCGAAAGCGGGTATTGTATAGGTTTGCGGGCTATGGGAACTTATTCTACTAAAGTGCAAGTGGTCAATACCAAGCAGCTAACAGGCAGCGTGGATATAGACGGGATGGTAAAAGATAGATATCCAGAAGATGCTCGTTGGGATTATGTGATTGGATATAGACAATATGCTTATTTTGTGGAGGTGCATTCGGCAGAAACCAGCGAGGTGAAAACTGTATTGGCTAAATTGAAATGGTTAAAGAATTGGTTGAGCACACAAGCCCCGGGATTAGTTCAGATACAATCCCCTGTGGATCCTTTTGTATGGATTCCTTCCGGAAGAATTGGTATTCTTCCTCATTCTCCACAAGCTATGCGGTTGAACCAAAGCGGTCTGAGATTAATGCCGATTTTAAAGTTGAAGTAATTCGGTAATTTCCTTGCCATGGCAAATAAGCTATCCAAGTGCCTTTTATCTTCTTTGTGGATGAGTTTGGTTGTGGAATGCGGAGTTTTCCCCTAAGCGGGAGGGCGCACGACTGGGCTCATGGCTTCTTGGGCGAAATGATAGTGGGTAAGAACATATTACTGTGATGATGAAAATAGTCTATTGTATAAACTCCCTTCAGGCATCGGGAGGTACGGAACGGGTGTTGACCACTAAAATGAATTACTTGGCTACCACAGGAGAATGTGAAGTACATGTGGTACTGCGTGATAACTCTAAAAAGGAGTTCTTCCCACTTTCTCCGGCTGTAACGCGGCATTATGTAGCAGTGGGTCAATCCCAACGGGCTTATAAGAACGCTTTGACGGACTTGTTGCAGCAGTTAAAAGCTGATATCGCGATTTGTGCGGGTGGAAGTGAAATCTCTTTCTTGTGGGGCATTCCGGACGGGAGTAAGAAAATTTTGGAATTTCACTATACCAAAAATTTCCTGATTAATTTTGTCAACGGACTGCATCGGCTGCGATTCAGGAAGTTGCATCTGCTGAGAGTGTGGTTCTTGCAAAAGCGGATTGCTTATTATGCCCGTAAATATGACAAACTGGTGGGATTGACGGAACGGGATGTGCAGTTGTGGGGCTGTCCAGCAAACATGACCTTCATATATAATCCGTTGTCATTCCGTTGTGTACGTAAATCCACGTTGAAAAACAAGAGAATCATTGCGGTGGGGAGTTTTACATCGGCAAAAGGGATGGACTTGTTGATCCAGGCATTCGGACGGATTGCGCATCGGCATCCCGACTGGAAATTATCATTGTACGGGAGCGGGCAAGACTATGATTATCTGGAGGAACTGATAGCCCGTGATCATATCGTGCAACAAGTGACATTACATGAGCCTTGTCAGAATATCGGTGACAAACTTGTGGAATGCAGCATTTATGCGTTCCCTTCGCGTTCAGATGGCTTCGGACTGGTATTGACGGAAGCCATGGAATGTGGATTGCCTTGTGTAGCGTTCGACTGTGAATGCGGTCCGAGAGAAATTGTGAGTTCGGATACCGGCATTTTGGTTCCTGCACAAGATGTCGGTGCCTTTGCTCTTGCCTTGGAACGGCTGATGAATGACGAACTGCTGCGGGAACGTATGGGGCAGGCAGCACAACGAGAGGTGCCCCGCTTTTATACGGAGCGTATTATGCCTCAATGGTTGAATTTGTTTCATGAACTAAGAGAGGACAAGCTATGTCGTTAGCCACTTGTTTCATCGTATTTATCTATCTCACTTATAAGGCATTCTCTTTGCTTTATGCCCCTGTCGGCTATTTGCCTTCTCCTTATGATAAAACGCAGTCTATGGGGTGTACGGGCAGTGAACTGCTGCTGATTTTTATTTTCACGACGGGGTTGTTAGGCATCCAACCGCTTTTGTCTGTCCGGTTGGCCATTTTGGAAGTGCTGTGCGTATTGGGCATCATGCGTTGCGGCAACCGGCCGGTCTTCAGTACCCCTGTTGTTTTGTATATCGTTTTTTTGTGTTGGACACTTATTGGTATCACCTATACTCCTGTTCCCCAATATGGCGTGCGGATGGTGCTGAAATACATTTATCCCCTGTTGGTTGTCTTGTTGGCTTCAGCAGTGGTGCGCCATGGAGAGATCATGCTGAAAGCGATGTTGAATGCCCGCAAGGTGGCTCTTGCTTCCATTGTGGTGGCTTCAGTACCCTTCCTGATGTCTATTGTGGGGGCTGTCTTTTGGAATCGTGCTGCGCTGGCCACGCATTATATCATATTTGCTGTCTTCTCCTTAGGGCTTTTCTATTTCAGCAACGAGCGGAAGCAGAATCTGATTTGGTTCATCGTGTTTTGCTTGCCTTGTGTGCTTTGGGTTTTCCGAACTGATATCATGGGGACGATGGTGGCACTTTCTGCTTTTTTCATTATCAGGTATCGTTTCAAGGCTTTGCCTTTTATTGTCCTGTTAGCAGTCTTGTCCGTCGCTTCGATTTTCTACATCCCCAGTGTGAAGGAGAAAATGTTCTTCAGGCCGGATGAAGTCACAATAACTGATTTTCTGACCAACAATGTGGATGAAAGCAGTATCAATACCAGCGGGAGGAACCAAATGTGGGAGCAGGTGATGCCTTTTTATGAAAGAAGTAAGATGGTGGGGCAAGGTACCGGGCGTGTACAGACATTCTTTTATACAGAAATTCAAGGCTTTGGAAGAGGAGGACAATTGCATAATGATTTTCTCTTGTTATTATGTGATAACGGGTTAGTTGGCATCACACTTCTTATTTTGGCTTATTTGGCCGTATTACTGCATTGCATCCTTATCTATAAACGGCATCATGACGGGCTGATTAGATTCTGTGTGGTGACAGCGGGGGCGTCTTTGCTGGGTGTCATGGTGACCATGTACAGCGACAACACCGTGTCTTATTCCATGGCAACCTTGTCTTATCCTTGGGGATTGTATGGCATGACGTTGGGGCTACTGCAAGCCCAAAAGCAAAAAGGCTATGAATAATATACTTAATTTCTTGCGAAAAGTGTGCCGCTTCGGTTGGTTTATTCCCATATCGAATCTTGTGATGACGTATGGGTATAGATATGTTCCAGCTAAATGGTTGAGCCGAATGGCTAATAGGCGCACACGGAAAATCCAACAAAAGATTATCTCCATTGTGGGAATGGATGCCATTTGGGGGCGTGCATTAAAGCAAACTCCTCGGTGTCCGGATGGGAATTATAAGATATGGTATTGCTGGATGCAAGGGGAAGCGGCTTTGCCTTTGATTCCCAAGCTTTGTCTGGATAGTCTGCGGAAATATGCCCATGGACATGAAGTCGTATTCCTTGATGAAAGTAATTATCGGCAATATGTTTCCATTCCGGAGCATATCATCCAGCTTTATCAAGAAGGAAGATTAAAGCGGGCACATTTTGCCGATATCATGCGCGTTGAGTTGTTGGCGCAGCAAGGAGGACTTTGGATGGATGCTACTCTCTTGCTGACTCGGGATTTGCCGGCTTCGGTCTTTGAGTTTCCTTTCTTTTCCATAAAGATAACAAATCAAGGGCATTTCGTCTCCCGTTGTCGTTGGGCTGTGTTTTGTTTGGGAGGCGCACAGGGATATTATCTATACCAGCGGGTGGCACAACTGTTTGAAGTCTATTTGGCGCAAACGGATGTGTTCATTGACTATTTCTTGTTTGACCAATTTATTGACATTCTTTATCAGTATGACGATATTGTCCGACGAATGATTGATCAATTGCCGTTTTCCAATGAGAAGGTACATCAACTGAGTTCGTTGTTGAACCGTGATTTTGATGCATCCGTATATCATTCCTTGATAGAGAATACTTATCTGTTTAAATTGAGTTGGAAGCAATATGCAGAAGACGTTTTAGTGGGCAAACCACGGAACTTCTATCATTTTATACGGCAAAATTTAGAATGAATTTATGATATCTATTATTATACCTCTCTATAATAAGGAAAAGCAGATTGCCCATACTTTGCAATCCGTTTTGCGGCAGACTTTTCAAGGCTTCGAAATTGTCATAGTGGATGATGGCAGCACAGATCACAGTGTGGAGGAAGTAGAGAAAGTGCAGGACGCTCGTATTCGTCTGATTTATCAGCAGAATGCAGGTGTGTCTGCGGCGCGTAATCGGGGCATTCGTGAAGCCAAGTATGACTTGATTGCTTTCTTGGATGCGGATGATGAATGGAAACCTGAGTATTTGGAAACGCAATATGGGCTTTATCTGAAGTATCCGGAGTGCAGTGTATATGCTTGTAATTATGAGTTCCGTAATTCCGAGGGAAAAATAACGCCTACCATCATCCGAAAACAGTCTCTTCAAGATGAAGATGGGGTGTTAAGTAACTATTTTGAGGTGGCTAGCTGTTCGCACCCACCCTTGTGGACTTCGGCGGTGATGGTGAAGAAAGAAGCGATCCAAACCGTTGGCGGCTTCCCGATTGGCATTAAATCTGGGGAAGATTTACTTACATGGGCACGGTTGGCCGTAAAATATGAGATGGTCTATACAACGATTATAGGAGCTATTTATAATTTGGGAGAAGGTTATGATTTTACCAATCTTCCTCCACGTCGTCAGGATGCAAATGATCCGGTAGGAAGGGCTCTGTTGCAATTATATAAGGAGCATGTCCCTCATCCTGTAGGGATGAAACGATATATATCCCATTGGCATAAAATGAGAGCCTCAGTGGCTATACGTTATGGGGACAGATGGGAAACTATTCGAGAAACTTTTGTTGCTTTAAAGTATAATTTGTTAAATTATAAGGTTATGCCATTCTTTGTTTTATCTATTTTGCCTGATAGATTACGGACTTACATTATCAAAAAATACCATTGATTTGTTATGAAAAGATTCATATTTTATTTGCTGAAAATGATAGCTTTTTGTTGTAGGGCTTTTAGCCCTAACTTATATAAGTTCTTTGTGGTGAAAGCTCATCTAATACAACATGTAAAATTTGCAGGAAGTCCGGAATATATTGATTATACTGCTCATTTAGATGCTTCCGGAGGTTTGTGTATAGGCAACAAAGTGGTTATTTCAACTAAAGTTATTGTTCTTACGCATGATTGGTCCTTCCTTGTACGTGTTCATGCTAATTCTGTTGTTTATCCAAGTAACCAATATCAAATGGCATACAAGGCTGTGTCTATTGGTGACTATAGTTTTATAGGTGCGGGTGCGATAATTTTGCCGGGAAGTAATATCGGTAAATATTGTATTGTAGGAGCAGGTGCTGTGGTAAAAGGAGAAATAGAAGATTATGCTATTATAATAGGAAATCCAGCCTCAAAGATAGGGGATACTCGTTATATTAGAGAATTAGGGTTATAGTATGAAAATCCTTCTCCTCCACAACAACTACGGTAAATACAGCGGCGAGGAAGCCGTGGTGGACAAAATGGCTGCCATGTTCCGAGCACATGGGCATGAGGTATGCTTTTATCGGCTGACCAGTGAAGGAAGCCGGGAGAGCATAGCGGGTAAGATAAAGGGATTCTTGTGTGGACTGTATTCACCACAGGGCGTGAAAGGTGTGCGTGAAGCATTGCAGCGCGAGAAGCCGGATGTGGTGAATGTGCATAATCTGTATCCGTTTATCAGTCCGGCAGCCTTGTTTGAATGCAGGAAGGCAGGGGTTCCGGTAGTGATGACGGTACATAATTTCCGACTGATTTGTCCGACGGGACTCTTTATGCGGGAGGGAAAGCCTTGTGAGGTCTGTTTGCAGAAAGGAAATGAATGGGGTTGTATCCGGTATAATTGCGAGCAATCGCATTTGAAGTCCTTGGGGTATGCTTTGCGGAATGCCGTGGCCCGGTGGACAGGGGCTTACCGAGACAGTGTAAACGTATTTGCCTGCATCACTGACTTCCAGCGCAGGAAGTTGACAGAAGCGGGATTTGAGCCTCAGAAATTATGTGTGATTCCTAATTTTATGGAGGCGACGACATCACCATCATTCATGCCGGGGAAATATGTCGCTTTTTGTGGACGTTTGAGCCGCGAGAAAGGGGTGGACTTAATTTGTGAGGTAGCGCGCAGGCATCCGGAAATACGTTTTAAGTTGGCAGGGGAGTTGCGTGAACCTAAATTGGTGGCTTCCGTTCCGGTCAATTGTGAGCTGATGGGCTATTTGTCTGGCGAATCCTTGCAGATTTTTTACTGGCAGGCGGCATTCTTCGTGATGGCCAGTCGATGGTATGAAGGTTTCCCCATGTCTATCCTGGAGGCTGCCCAATATGGCAAACCGACTATTGGTCCCAATCATGGAGGTTTCACGGAAATCATCGGAGAAGGTGAGGAAGCCATTGGTCGTCTGTTCCGTCCCGGAGATGTGGATGACATGGAACGGCAGATCGTGGCTTTGTGGAATGCTCCGCAAGAGGCAGAACGCTTGGGGAAACAGGCTTTTGTGAAACTGAAAGATGAATATTCGGCAGAGGTGGTCTATCGAAAATGGGAAACCCTGTTTAAGGTATTATGTAAATAGAAACATTTCATGGAAACTTATTTCAACATCCGTTATGAGATGGATAGGGAGGCGGTGCATCAAGCCATAGACAGCCATCTGCAACAACAACAACCGGCGTATATCTGCGTGGCCGATGGGGTAATCTTGAATATTGCCAATCGGAATCCGGATTATCTCAACGTGGTCAATGGCAGTCTGTTTTCTATCTGCGACAGTGGGTATGTCCCTCTCTATCTGAAGTGGATTTACGGGATCAAAAGGGAACAATATTGCGGCAGCCAAATATTCATGGATATGATCCAAATGAAAAAATATAGGATGTTTTTCATGGGAACATCTACCCAAACATTAGCGGCGCTCAAAAAGAATCTGGTGAAGCTGGATGGACGCGTGGCCGACATGACGTTCTATGAATTACCCTTCCGTTCAGTGGATCAATTTGACTACAAAGAGATTGCGGACAGGGTAAATGTGGATGGAGCGGATATCGTCTGGGTGGCACTGGGCGCACCCAAACAAGAGATATTCATGAGCAAACTGAAACCCTATCTGAATCGGGGAGTGATGATTGCAGTAGGAGCGGCCTTCAAATTCTATAGCGGATTGGAAGAGAAACGTGCTCCGCAATGGATGGTGAAGCATCACCTGGAATTTGTCTATCGCATATTCAGCGAACCCAAAAAACAATTGAAGCGTTGTTCATGGATAATAATTACACTTCCGGGACTTCTGTTGGGGGAATATAGGAGGAAGCATCAAAAAACCACGTATATAGCTTAGAGATGAAGACAGCTCTTATTACAGGCATTACCGGTCAGGATGGTTCGTTCTTGGCTGAGTTCCTTTTGGAAAAAGGTTATGACGTGCATGGCACCATTCGCCGCTCGTCAGTGGATTATCGCGAACGTATCGCACATCTGGAGGGACATTCGAATTTCCATCTACACTATGCGGACTTGGCGGATTCGATGAGCATCTTGCAGGTCGTGAAGAAAGTAAGACCCAATGAAATCTACAATTTGGCGGCACAAAGCCATGTACAGGTGTCGTTCGATTCCCCGGAATTTACGGCGGATGTGGACGCGACGGGTGTATTGCGTATCTTGGAAGCGGTACGTCAATGTGATTTGACGGACACTTGCCGCATCTATCAGGCGTCTACTTCGGAACTTTATGGCAAGGTGGAGGAAGTGCCGCAGAATGAACAAACACCCTTTCATCCTTACAGTCCGTATGCTGTGGCCAAACTTTATGGGTATTGGATTGTGAAAGAATATCGTGAGGCATACCGTATGTTTTGCTGTTCAGGCATCCTGTTCAACCACGAGAGTGAACGTCGTGGGGAAACCTTCGTGACTCGCAAGATTACATTGGCTGCTGCACGCATTGCCCAAGGCAAGCAGGATAAGTTGTATTTGGGCAACCTTTCCTCGCTCCGGGACTGGGGGTATGCCAAGGATTATGTGGAGTGCATGTGGCTGATCCTGCAAAATGACAAGCCGGAAGATTTCGTGATAGCAACTGGAGAGCAACATTCGGTACGCGAGTTTTGCCAGCTGGCTTTCCATCATGTCGGTATTGAATTGCGGTTTGAAGGCGAAGGGGAAAATGAGAAAGGCATTGATGTAAAAACCGGGAATGTGCTTGTTGAGGTGTCGCCCGACTTCTATCGTCCGACTGACGTGGTGAACCTTTGGGGAGATCCGTCGAAAGCCAAGCGTGAATTGGGCTGGAATCCGCAGAAAACCACTTTTGAACAATTGGTGCAGTTGATGGTGGATGCGGACATGGCCAAAGTGGCTGTTGAACGTGCCGGGGAACGTGTACGTATGAATCTTGCCGAGTACTTGGAAAAAGGAATTGTAAAGTGAGGGATAAGCGAAAACTAATAGTCATTCTCCTTGTCCTGCTTATGCTTCATGGAGGAGTCTCTCATGCACAGCTAAGCATTCCGGCCGGGCAAGTCGATATGATAAACTACAGGTTTTAAACCTTTATATACAACAATAGCGGCTGTCACTATGAACCTAATAGTTACAGTCGCTATTGTTTTGTTGTTCCTTCCTCTTGCAGCCAGTTTGTGTCATTTGTTAGCAGAGATCCCATGTGCTGAAGAATGCGGTGAAAGGTTGCGGCGAGGAAGCTGTTGTGAATTTCCCGGCAGCCTTGGTCAGCCAAGGCGAACTGATGGGCGTGGCCGATGCGACCGTGGAGGTGACTGGCGGGAAGGCTTCGGTTGCCTGGACAGACAATAGCGGCATAGGGAGTGCTTCGGCAGAAGATGCGGCGATGGACTTGGCTTACAACAAGGACAGACGGGAGCCCGTGTATGACTTGCAGGCGGCTACAAGGGCCGATGGTGAGGCAGAGTTGGCGCTGCCGACAAGAAGCGTCTGCTTGCAGGATGATGAAGTTGTGCAGCAGCCTGGTGGTGGTACGGGTGAGGAATCCGGTACGGGAGGCTCGGAAGGCGGAAGTGGCAACGATGGCTCTTTCGGATAAAGTGAATCGTCCGTAAGGCGATGTGACAAGGCTGATGCCTGTGTATGAGGGTGCGAAATACATAAAGGATGCAGAAACCGTTGCGTTTCCTGTGGAATCTATGGATTTCGCGCCCGAATTTTGCGGCTTTATTGCTATATTTGCGCAATCTTAGATGGAATACCGGGAAAATACGGGATGTGGGTAAGTGTTTTCCAGGCCATGATTGTTATAGTTATATGTTAACCCCATATCATTATGCGTTTGAATAATTTGTTTGGTCAATTTTTGATGGTGTCCTCGTTTCTGTTTTCGTTCGTGGCTTGCACGTCGGCGGAGGCAGAAGGCCGGGCAGAGAGCTTGGCGGATTGTGTCAATCCTTTTATCGGTACGGATTTCACGGGAAACACGTATCCGGGGGCGCAGGTGCCTTTCGGCATGGTGCAGTTGAGCCCGGACAACGGCTTGCCGGGATGGGATCGCATTGCCGGTTATTTCTGGCCGGACAGCACCATCGCGGGCTTCAGCCATACCCATCTTTCGGGGACGGGAGCCGGCGATTTGTATGACATTTCTTTTATGCCCGTCACGTTGCCTTATAAGGAAGCCAAGGCGCCGCTGGGCATCCATTCCAAGTTTTCGCATGACGACGAATCGGCTTCGGCGGGCTATTACCAGGTGCGCTTGTCGGATTATGACATCAACGTGGAACTGACGGCCACGTCCCGTTGCGGCGTGCAGCGTTATACGTTCCCCAAGGCGGATGCGGCAGTATTCCTGAACCTGCGGAAGGCCATGAACTGGGATGCCACGCAGGATGCGCACATCGAGCAGGTGGATTCTGTCACCCTGCGCGGCTATCGTTTCTCCGACGGATGGGCGAGGGGACAGCGCGTTTTCTTCTGCACCCGCTTCTCGCGTCCGTTTGACAGGATGAGTCTGGATACGGCGGCCATCGTGAGTGATGGCAAGCGGACCGGCACGTCCGTCATTGCCCGTTTTGACTTCAAGACGGAGGAAGGCGAGCAACTGGTGGTCAGCACGGCCTTGTCCGGCGTCAGCATGGAGGGAGCGATGCGCAACTTGCAGGCGGAAATGCCCGATAATGATTTCGACAAATGCTTGGCTTCGGCTCGGAAAGACTGGGATGAGCAGTTGGGCAAGATAGAAATCGAGTGCGGGGACTGGGATGAAAAGGTGAAATTCTATACCGCCCTCTACCATGCGATGCTGGCACCTACCACATACAGCGATGTGGACGGGGCGTATTATGGCCCAGACAAACAGGTGCACCGGGCTGAGGGATGGACCAATTACAGCACTTTCTCCCTGTGGGATACTTTCCGCGCCGCGCATCCCCTCTTCACCTATGTGGCGCCGGAGCGGGTGAACGATATGGTGAAGTCCTTCATCGCTTTCTATGAGCAGAACGGACGCCTCCCGGTGTGGAATATGTGGGGGAGCGAGACGGACATGATGATTGGCTATCACGCCGTGGCGGTCATTGCGGATGCCTATCTGAAAGGCATCGGGGATTTTGATGCGGAGAAGGCGTTGGAGGCTTGCGTGGCCACGGCCAACCTGGATGATTATCGCGGCATCGGGGCGTACAAGGAACTGGGCTATGTGCCTTGCAATCTGAAAGATCCGTATAATGCAGACGACTGGTCGCTCTCCAAAACCTTGGAGTATGCCTACGACGATTATTGCATTGCCCGCATGGCCGAAAAGATGGGTCGGAAGGACGTGGCGGACGAGTTCTACAAGCGTTCGCAGAATTACCGGAATGTGTATAATCCGCAGACGGGCTTCATGCAACCCCGGGATGACAAGGGCAATTTCGTGGAGCCGTTCAGCCCGGACGATTATATGCCGCACATCTGCGAGAGCAACGGCTGGCAATATTTCTGGTCGGTGCAACACGATGTGGACGGACTGATGGAACTGGCCGGAGGCAAGGAACGCTTCGCGCAGAAGCTGGACAGCATGTTCACTTACCATCCGGGAGAAGACGACGAGTTGCCCATCTTCAGCACGGGCATGATAGGGCAGTATGCCCACGGCAACGAGCCGAGCCATCACGTCATTTACTTGTTCAATGCCGTGGGACAACCCAGGAAGACGCAGCATTACGCCGCGCGGGTGATGCACGAGCTTTACCTCAACACGCCTGCCGGATTGTGCGGCAACGAGGATTGCGGTCAGATGTCGGCGTGGTATGTGTTCAGCGCGATGGGCTTCTATCCGGTGGATCCCGTGAGCGGGCGGTATGAGATAGGCACGCCCCTGTATCCGGAAGTGAAGATGCGCCTGGCCAATGGGAAGACCTTCACGGTGCGGGCCAACGGGGTGAGCCGGGAGAATTGCTACATCAAGTCGGTGAAATTCAACGGCGCGCCTTACGGAAAGACGTATGTCACGCACGAACAAATCCTGTCGGGCGGCGTGCTGGAGTTTGAAATGTCGGCGGAGTATGATGAATGAAGGTTTCGAACAAGCATACAGGCAACTGTTCCGGAAGCATTACACGGGCCTGTTGTTCTACGCCACCCGCCTGGTAGGCGAGGATGAGGCGGAGGACGTCGTGCAGGATGTCTTTGTGGAGCTTTGGAAGAGGCAGGAAACGGTAGAGGTCGGCGAGCAGATACAAGCCTTCCTCTACCGGGCTGTTTATACACGGGCATTGAATGTGCTGAAGCACAGGGAAATCGTGGGCGAGTATGAAACGGCTGCCATGGAGATACACAAGCAGAGGGTGGAGTTCTACCAGCCGGACAACAACGAGGTGATTCAGCGGATAGAAGACAAGGAGCTTCGACGGGAATTGAGCGAAGCCATCCGGGCGTTGCCGGACAAATGCCGCACGGTGTTCGTGCTGAGTTACCTGCATGATATGAAGAACAAGGAGATAGCCGATGCGTTGGGCATTTCCCTGCGCACGGTGGAGGCGCATATATACAAGGCTCTCCGGTTCTTGCGCGACCGTTTGGGAGGATTGCATCTGTTGTTTGCCTTGTTTTTTCTGGGCAAGCTAAGTGTTTTTATGAAGTGCGCTGTTATATAATTAATTTAAGGAGGAAAAATGAGCACGTTGACTGATGAAATGAAAGTCCGTTTCCTATTGAACGAATGCACGGAGGAAGAACTCCGCGCCGTGAACGATTGGATGAGAGAGTCGAAGGAACATGCCCGCCAATTGTTCGAACTGGAGGAGTTGTATCAATTGGGAAAGTTGGACGACACCTCCGACGAGCAAAAGGCAGGCAAGGCAGAAAAAAGATTGTTCAGGAGACTGGAGGAAGAGCGGAAACATCAACACAGGCGGTTGGTGGCGAGAAGATGGATGAAGATGGCGGCCATGCTGGCCATGGTCTTGCTGATGGGGGGAGGAGGTTACTTCTTTTATACCCATTGGGGGACGGAGGCGCCTTTGCTGGCCGTGACCACCGGAGAGGAGATAGAAGAAATGGTGCTGGCCGACGGCACGAAGGTGTGGCTGAACAAGCACAGCACGTTGCGCTATCCGCAGGAATTTTCCGAAGACAGGCGTCAGGTCTATCTGGAAGGGGAAGGTTACTTTGAGGTGAAACGCAATCTGGACAAGCCTTTCGTGGTGTGGAGCGACGCGATGCAGGTGCGGGTGTTGGGCACGGTGTTCAACCTGAAGTCCGACGAGGGCAGCCGTTCGGCGGTGGCCACCCTGCTGAAAGGCGAGATAGAAGTGGAAGGCAATCATGACGAGGGCCGGGTGATATTGGCGCCGGGGCAACGCGCCGAGTTGAACGGGTTGTCCGGCAGGCTGGTGGTGAAGCAGGGCGACACGGGATTTGAGAGCTGGCACAGCCGCCAGTTCATCTTCGACAAGGCGGACATCTTCACCATCGCGCGGACCTTGGAGCAATCCTATGGCGTGAAGGTGATCTTGTCGCCCGACATCAACATCCAGAAGACGTACACGGGCGCCTTGCCGCGCAAGGAAAGCGCCAAGGAGGTGCTCAACCAGTTGGGCAATGTCATCCCGGTGAAGTATAAAATTGTCGGGAACAGCGTTTTCCTTTCGTCCAAGAAGAAATGACAGATGACAATTGACAAATAACCATTAACCATTAGTATGATCTTATCATGATGAAGAAACTCTTTACACTGATTTGCGTGTTGGCATGGACGGCGGTGATGCAAGCCCGCGACCTTACGCAGTATGTCAATCCGCTGATGGGCACGTTGTCCAGCTTCGAATTGTCGGCGGGAAACACCTATCCGGCCATTGCCCGTCCGTGGGGCATGAACTTCTGGACGCCCCAGACAGGAAAGATGGGGGACGGGTGGCAATACGTCTATACGGCGCATAAAATCCGGGGATTCAAGCAGACGCACCAGCCCAGCCCGTGGATCAACGACTACGGCCAGTTCTCCCTGATGCCGATGACAGGCAAGGCGGAGTTTGACGAGGAGAAGCGTGCCAGTTGGTTTTCGCACAAGGGCGAGGTGGCTTTGCCCCATTACTATAAGGTCTATCTGGCCGATTATGACATCCTCACCGAGTTCACGCCCACCGAGCGTGCCGTGTTGTTCCGCTTCACCTTCCCCGAAAGCGAACAATCCTTCGTGGCGGTGGATGCCTTCGACCGCGGTTCGTACATCAAGATTGAGCCGGAGCGGAACCGCATCGTGGGCTATAGCACGCGCAACAGCGGCGGGGTGCCGGGTAACTTCAGGAACTATTTCGTGGTGGAGTTCGACAAGCCTTTCACTTACCGGGTTTCCGTGGCCGACAATGTGCTGATGGGGGATAAGCTGGAGCAGCAGGTCGGTCATGCGGGGGCCATCATCGGTTTCCGCACGCGCAAGGGGGAGGTGGTACACGCCCGTGTGGCTTCGTCCTTCATCAGCCTGGAGCAAGCCGAGCGCAACCTGCAGGAGTTGGGCAGCCAATCTTTCGACGAGCTGGTGGAAAAAGGGCGCGAAGCTTGGAACAATGTTTTGGGAAGGATAGAGGTGGAAGGCGGCACGCTCGACCAATACCGCACGTTCTATTCCTGCCTGTATCGTTCGCTGCTCTTCCCCCGTGCTTTTTATGAGTGGGACGCGGAGGGAAATGCCGTGCACTACAGTCCTTATAATGGGAAAGTGCTGCCCGGCTATATGTACACCGACACGGGCTTTTGGGATACCTTCCGCTGCCTGTTCCCTTTGCTCAACCTGATGTATCCTTCGGTGAACAAGCAGATCCAGGAGGGGTTGGTCAACACCTACAAGGAGAGCGGCTTCTTCCCCGAATGGGCCAGCCCGGGGCATCGCGGTTGCATGGTGGGCAACAATTCCGCCTCCGTGTTGGCCGACGCCTGGTTGAAGGGGGTATGCGTGGATGATGTGGAAACGTTGTACGAAGGCCTGTTGCATGGCACGGAAAACGTGCATCCCGAAGTCTCTTCCACGGGCCGCCTGGGACATGAATACTACAACAAACTGGGCTATGTGCCCTACAATGTGGGCATCAACGAGAATGTGGTCCGCACGTTGGAGTATGCCTACGACGACTGGTGCATTTATCAGATGGCCAAGGCTTTGGATCGCCCGAAGAAGGAGCAGGAGCTTTTCGCGAAGCGCGCGCTGAATTACAGGAACGTGTTCGACAAGGAGAGCGGCCTGATGCGCGGGCGCAACAAGAATGGTTCTTTCCAATCGCCTTTTTCCCCGCTGAAGTGGGGCGACGCCTTCACCGAAGGCAACAGTTGGCACTACACCTGGTCCGTCTTCCACGACCCGCAGGGATTGATAGACCTGATGGGGGGCGATGAGGCCTTTGTGCAGATGCTCGATTCGGTGTTCACCGTGCCGCCCTTGTTCGATGACAGCTATTACGGGCAGGTCATTCACGAGATACGCGAGATGACCGTGATGAACATGGGCAACTATGCCCACGGCAACCAGCCTGTGCAACATGCCATCTACCTCTATGACTATGCCGGTCAGCCTTGGAAAGCCCAATATTGGCTGCGCCAGGTGATGGACCGCATGTACAGCCCCACGCCCGACGGGTATTGCGGGGACGAGGACAACGGACAGACCTCTGCCTGGTATGTATTCTCCGCCTTGGGCTTCTATCCCGTTTGCCCGGGCACGGATGAGTATGCGCTGGGAGCACCCTTGTTCAAGAAGGCGGTTTTGCACTTCGAGAACGGGCAGACGCTGGAGATTGACGCGCCGGATAACGGGGCGGGCAAGCCCTACGTGGAATCGCTCATGCAGGACGGCGTGCCTTATACGAAAAACTACTTGCGCCATGGTGACTTGCTGAAGGGAGGGCGGCTGACTTTTGACATGAGCGGCAAGCCCAACCTGCAGCGCGGCACGGCCGAGGACGACCGTCCGTATTCTTTCTCCAAAGAAATGTAAGCGTATTTTCTTGGATTAATAAATGCAGATTGAGGAGGCGGGCTGTGCGGTCCTGTTTGGACAGGATTGTGCGGTCCGCCTGTTTTTATGTCCCGGTGCCCGTGTTTTCGCATCGGACGAAAATCCGGTGAAAAAATCCGGAAATGGAGTAAGTGTATTCCAGCCTTCCCCTGTTATATAAGGGAACAAGGGAGAGAACGCCCTTGCGGAGAAAACAACTAACTGATGTATTAACCTTTTAATAATTGTTTATGAAGAACAGTTCTGCTTTTCGAAGCCCGACGTTCATGCGGGTTTTACTGATCTTGTTGTTCATGGCCGTCCCTCTTCAGTGGGTTTCAGCCCAACTGAACCTGAAAACCAGCCGTACGACGCTGGGGACCGTCATTGAGCAAATCAAATCCCAATCGGGTTATCAATTCTTTTATGACGACAAGCTGGCGGCTGTGCCGGTGGAGGGCGTGGACGTCAAGGACGCTTCCATCGGGCAGGCGCTGGATGCCCTCCTGAAAGGGACGGGTGTCACCTACAAGGTGGAGGACAACATCGTCTATCTGACCGCTGCGCCCCAAACGCCGCAACAGGGGAAGCCGGTCGGGCAGGAGCGCACCATCACGGGCGTGGTGTCCGACGAGATGGGCCCGCTGATTGGCGTGAACGTCATTGTGGTGGGCACGGATGCGGGTTGCATCACTGACTTGGACGGCAACTTCACGCTGAAGACCACGGAGTCCAACCCCGTGTTGCGCTTCTCGTACGTGGGCTTTGCCACGCAGGAGGTGGCCGTGACGGACGACAAGCCGCTGGACATCCTGATGTCTGCCGACGCGGAGCAGTTGGAAGAAGTGGTGGTGACCGCCCTCGGCATCAAGCGTGCGACGAAGGCACTGAGCTACAACGTGCAGGAAGTGAAGAGCGAGGAGTTGACGCGCAACAAGGACGCCAACTTCATCAATTCGCTGAGCGGCAAGGTGGCTGGTGTCAACATCAACGCTTCGTCCGCAGGCCCAGGCAGCGTGTCGAAGGTCGTGATGCGTGGTACGAAGTCCATCATGCAGTCCTCCAACGCGCTGTACGTCATTGACGGTGTGCCTATGTATGCCGGTGCGGCCTACGGTGGCCTGGATTCCGAGTTTGACTCGCAAGGCTCCACGGAACCCATTGCCGACATCAACCCGGAGGACATCGAGTCCATGTCCGTGCTGACGGGTGCCGCTGCTGCCGCCCTGTATGGTTCGGCTGCTGCCAACGGTGCCATCGTCATCACGACCAAGAAGGGCAAGGAAGGCCGGCTGAACATCACGGTGAACAGCAACACGGAATTTTCCCGCGCCTTCGTGATGCCGGAGTTCCAGAACCGTTACGGCACCAGCAGCACGGATGCCACCAGCAGCTGGGGCAACCGTCTGAACGCTTACAACAGCTATGGGTATGACCCTGCCAGCGACTATCTGCAGACGGGTATCACCGGCACGGAGAGCATCTCCCTCTCCACCGGTACGGACAAGAACCAAACGTATGTGTCCGCCGCCGCGGTCAACTCGCGCGGCATTGTGCCCAACAACAAGTATGCGCGCTACAACTTCACCTTCCGCAACACGACTTCCTTCCTGGACGATCGCATGACGCTGGACGTGGGCGCCACGTATGTGCTGCAGAAAGACCAGAACATGGTGAGCCAGGGTACGTACAATAACCCGCTGGTGGGTGCCTACCTCTTCCCCCGCGGCAATGACTGGGAAGACATCCAAATGTATGAGCGTTATGACGCTTCGCGCAAGCTTTATACGCAATATTGGCCGGTGGGCGATGCGGGCATGGTGATGCAGAACCCGTATTGGATCAACTATCGCCAGCTGCGCAACAACAATAAGGACCGTTATATGCTGAATGCCAACCTGAGCTACAAAATCCTGGATTGGCTGAGCGTCAGCGGGCGTGTGCGTCTGGACAACTCGAACAACGACTACACGCGCAAGTATTATGCCGGCACCAACACGCAGATGACTGAATCGTCCAGCCGCGGCTTCTATGGCATTGCCAAGTCGCAGAACAAGTCGCTGTATGCTGACTTCCTGGTGAACATCAACAAGACGTGGGGCGAGGACTGGTCGTTGTCCGCCAATATCGGTACGTCGTTCTCGGACATCCGTTATGACGCGTTGGATGTGTCCGGCCCCATTGCCGACGAGACTTTCACAGGCGAGACGCCGGGATTGGCCAATGTCTTCAACGTGCAGAACCTGAGCGCCGTCAACAGCCGCCGTATGCAGGAGGGTTGGCGCGAGCAGACGCAGTCCATCTTCGGTTCGGCTGAACTGGGTTACAAGAGCACGTATTACCTGACGCTGACCGGGCGCAACGACTGGCCTTCGCAGTTGGCCGGACCCAATTCGACGAAGAAGTCCTTCTTCTATCCTTCGGTGGGCGTGTCGGTAGTGCTGTCGCAGTTGATGCCCAACCTGAATGCGGACTACTTGTCCTTCCTGAAGGTGCGCGCGTCATACGCTTCGGTAGGTACGGCCTTCGAGCGTTACATCGCCAACCCGCGCTATGAGTGGAACCAGGAGACGGGCCAGTGGAGCACCTCGACGCAATATCCGCTGTACAACCTGAAGCCCGAACGCACGGAGTCGTGGGAAGTGGGCTTGACGATGCGTTTCTTGAAATACTTCAACCTGGACGCCACGTTCTACAACACGCTGACCAAGAACCAGACGTTCAACCCCGAACTGAGCGTGTCCGGTTATTCGGCCTTGTACATTCAGACGGGCGCCGTGCGCAACCGCGGCGTGGAGCTGTCGCTGGGCTTCGAGAACACGTGGCGCGACTTCCGCTGGAGTAGCAACTACACCTTCTCCACCAACAGCAACAAAATCACCGAGCTGGCGGACAATGCCATCAACCCGGTGACGGGCGAGAAGTTCTCCATCTCCACGCTGGACGTGGGCGGACTGGGCAATGCCCGCTTCCTGTTGCGCGAGGGCGGCTCGATGGGTGACTTGTATTCCAACGTGGATCTCCGCCGCGACCATAACGGCGATGTGTATGTGGACCAAGACGGTTCGGTGTTCATGGAAACCATTACGGACACGGACGACTACATCAAGCTGGGCAGCGTGTTGCCGAAGGCCAACATGGCTTGGCGCAACGATTTCTCGTGGAAAGGCTTCAACCTGGGCTTCATGGTTTCGGCCCGCTTGGGAGGCGTGGTTTACTCGCGCACGCAGGCCATGCTGGACTATTACGGTGTGTCCGAGGCGACGGCGGCTGCCCGTGACGCCGGCGGCGTATGGGTGAACGGCAGCGACCGGGTAAGTGCCGAATCGTGGTACCGCGTGGTGGGCAGCGGCAATTCCGTGCCCCAGTATTACACCTATTCGGCCACCAACGTCCGTTTGCAGGAGGCTTCCATCGGCTACACCTTCCCGCGCAAGTGGTTCAACGACGTGTGCGACCTGACGGTGTCGCTCGTGGGGCGCAACCTGTGGATGATTTACAGCAAGGCGCCTTTCGACCCCGAGAACGTGGCTTCGACCGACAACTTCTACCAAGGCATCGACTACTTCATGATGCCTTCCACCCGCACCTTCGGATGCAGTGTAACGCTTAAATTTTAATTGGACATGAAACAGTTTATCAATAAAATCCTGATGGGGACGCTGGTGCTGGGCATGGCTTCGTGCACCGGTGACTACTTGGACATCAACTCCAACCCCTACCAGCCCGATGCCGACGACATGGAGGCGGACGATTATGCGCTGGTGTCGGCCATGAACAACATCGCCGCCACGGTGATTTCCTCAGACGTCAACACCCTGCAGTTCACGGAGTGCCTGCTGGGCGGGCCGTGCGGTGGATACTTCGCTTCCACCAACACCGGCTGGAACAACACGATAGAGAACTTCAACGCCACGGATGACTGGACGCGCGTCTTCCTGAAGACGGACCGCATCATCCCGCAGCTGTATGGCAACCTGACGCAGGTGCAGAACCTGGCCACGCAGATGGATAACCCTGTGCCCTACGCTGTGGCCCTCATCATGAAGGTGGCTGCCATGAGCCGCGTGACGGATGCATACGGTCCCATTCCGTATTCCAAGATTGGCGAAGATGGTTCCATCACCACGCCCTACGACGCGCAGGCCGACGTCTACAACAAGTTCTTCGAGGAGCTGGACGAGGCCATAGCTACGCTGGACGCCAATCCGGGTGCCGCCTTGTCGGCCAGTGCCGACTATGTGTATGGCGGCGACATCGCCAAGTGGCGCAAGTTGGCCAACTCGCTGAAACTGCGCCTGGCCATGCGCATCGTCTATGCGGACGAGGCCTTGGCCCGCACCAAGGTGGAGGAGGCCGTGAACGACGAAGGCGGCTTGATAGAGTCGAACGGCGACAATGCCGTTTGGGATTACTTCGGTTCCATCACCAACCCGTTCTATACGGCCACGCGCTACAATTCCTATTCCGGTTCGGACCACGTCTGCCAGACCGGTGGCGATACCCATGTGGCAGCGGACATCATCTGCTACATGAACGGCTATGGCGACCCGCGCCGTGCCGCCTACTTCATTCCTTCGGAGTGGGATGGCTATGACTATGTCGGTGTGCGCCGGGGCATCATCCTCTCCACGTTGGGCACTTCCGCCCACCGGTATTCCGGCGTGCGGGTGACGCAGACCGACCCTATCCAATGGATGAACGCGGCCGAGGTGGCTTTCCTGCGTGCCGAGGCTGCCGCAATCTTTGGCTTCTCCGTGGGCGGTTCGGCACAGAGCTTCTATGAGCAGGGCGTGCAGTTGTCCTTCGAGCAGTGGGGCGTGGCTGCCGAGGCGTCCGCCTACTTGGCCGACGACACCAGTCTGCCGGAAATCTACGACGACCCGATGGGGCAATACGGCTACGGTTCCCGCCTGTCCACAGTGACGGTGAAGTGGGACGAAAGCGCCTCCACCGCCGAGAAGCAGGAGCGCATTCTCATCCAGAAGTGGATTGCCAACTGGATGTTGGGCAACGAGGCCTGGGCGGACTATCGCCGCACGGGTTACCCGCACCTGTTGCCCACCACGGAAGAAGGCAACTTGAGCGGCGGCATCGTGGACAACACGCTGGGCGCACGCCGCATGCCCTATCCCTCGAACGAATATGTCAGCAACGCGGCCAACGTGACGGAAGCCGTATCCACGTTGCTGGGCGGTCTCGATAACTATGCCACGCGCATTTGGTGGGATTGCAACCCAAGTATCAACTGATTAAACCAACAAGATGATGAAAACAGACAAGATAAAAGTTATGGCCGTCTTGGCGGTTGCGCTGCTGCCAGGCCTGACAGCCTGCACCGACGTGGAGAGTATCACCCTCAACGAAGAGGATGCCGTGACCTCGGACACGCGCTACGAGCAATACCTGAGCAACCTGACGGCTTATAAAGAAGCGGACCACAAGGTGGTCTACGGCTGGTTTGACAACAGCGAGAAATCCCCTTCCAGCCTGGGGCAGCACATCACGAGCGTGCCGGACAGTGTGGATGTCGTGGTGATGGCTACGCCGAAACTGGCCGACTTCGAGCAGGCCGACCTGCAGGCAGTCCACGAGAAAGGCACGCGCGTGGCCTGTGCCGTCAGCTTCGACGACATCAAGGCTGTGTATGACGCGCTGGCTTCGGACGAGAGCACGGCTCCTGCCGAGAGCTTCGATACGTATCTGACGGCCGAGGTGGAGAACATTCTGGCGCAAACGGGTGCGTTCGACGGCCTGGTGGTGGAGTTCACCGGGCAGAACCCGGACTACATGCGTGAGCCGGACCGTTCGGCTTATATCGCCACGCAGTCTGCCTTCCTGGACCAGGTGGCTGCTTGGAAGTCCGAAAATGCCTCGAAGATGTTGTCTTTCCGTGGCAAGCCGCAGAACCTATCGGACAAGACGTTGCTGCAAAGTTGTGAACACATCATTCTGGACAGCGAAGGCGCAGCCACCACACCGGAACAGTTGACCCTGCTGGTGAAGAACGCGCAGGCAGAAGGCGTTCCCTCCGACCGCTTCGTGATGGCCGTATCGACCGTCTCGTTGAGCTCTTCGGACGCGGAGACCGGTTATTGGGGCAGCGCCCGTGCCTTGGCCGAAGTGGCCTGTTGGGCAACGGTGGACGATGGCGGATTTGTCCGTGCGGGCATCGCCATAGACGATATCCAAAACGACTACTATGCCACCAACGGCCTGTACACCTACGTGAAAGAGGCGATAAATATCATGAATCCTGCTCCTGTAAATTGATTTGAACCATGAAACAGAAATTTGCCTATTTGATTTCAATGGCGTTGCTGGCCGGATTGTCCGGCTGTGCCGACGATACGGAGAACTTCGACAGCCAGCTTTTCCTGACATCGACCGCTCCGACCACTTATTACGTGAAGACCACCAACACGGGCGAGACTGCCGGGCTGACCTTGTCCTTGCCCCGCCCTGCCGAGACGGAAGTCACCTTCTCCGTGAAGGCAGACCCGTCCTTGGTGGCGGCTTATGAAGCCACTTACTACACCGAAGGGGTGCAGGCCTTGCCGGAAAGTTGCTACAGCTTCGACACCACCGATGGTGTCATTGAGGCCGGGGCATTGCAGTCCGACCCCATCAACATCCGTTTCTCCGGGTTGGGCGACTTGGACTATTCCGCCACGTATGTCCTGCCCGTGACGGTGGACCGGGCCAGCATCGGCGTGTTGGCTTCGGCGCGTACAGCCTATTACGTGTTCAAGGGCGCGGCCCTCATCAACGTGGTGGCCAATATCAAGGAGAATAATGTCTACGTGGACTGGGTGAACCCCGACGTGGTGCAGAACCTGACCACCCTGACGGCGGAAGCCCTGATCCGTCCCCACGGGTTCACCAACCAGTTGAACACGCTGATGGGCATCGAGGGCCAGTTCCTCCTGCGTTTCGGCGATGCCGGCTTGGCCTCCAATCAGTTGCAGATAGCCACCGGTAGTGGGAACTATACCGATGCCCGCATGGTGGCCAACACGGAAGAATGGCTGCACGTGGCCCTGACCTACGACTATAATGCCGGGACGATGCAAGTTTACTTCAACGGCGCGTTGGTGGGGGACTTCACGGGCGTCACCTACGGTCCGGTCAACTGGGGCATCGAACATTCCGACGAAGCGGACGGCAAGCCCCGTTGCTTCTGGATAGGCTACTCTTACAATAACGAGCGTTGGTTCGACACGGACATTGCCGAGGTGCGCATCTGGAACCGCGTGCTTTCTGCCGACGAAATCAAGGCGGAAGACCACTTCTACTCCGTGCCCGCCGATTCCGAAGGACTGGTGGCTTACTGGAAATTTGACGATGAGGCCGACATCATCACCGACTACAGCGGCAACGGCAACGATGCCACGGCATCCGCCCCGCTGACCTGGGTGAGCGTCGAGCTTCCGGCTACTGAATAACGACTTTCAATCTAACCGACTTAAAACAACAAGATGAATATGAAAAACTATATGACGAGATGGGCGGCCGTCTCGCTCCTGGCCTTGGCCCCGTGGTTCACGGCCTGCGAGGACGACCTGACCCTCACGACCGGCGATGCCGGCAAACTGGACACGGTGGAAGGCACCTACGGCAGCGTGCGTTCGGCTGCGGGCGCCCGCCAGGGGACGACCATCGCCTTGAAGAATGGCCAGTCCGGCACCGGCCATCTGTATTTTGAACTGAGTGCGCCCGCCACGAGCGATGTCACGGTCACCTTTGCCGTGGACGATGAAGCCCTGGCTGCCTACAATGCGGAGAACGGCACCGACTATGCCATGTATCCCGGCCTGACGCTGGCAAATAACGGCACGGTGACCATTGCTGCCGGAGAACGTCGGTCCGCCACCGTGGAACTGGACATCCCGGCAGGTGGGACGGCAGGCACGGTGTATGCTGCGGCTGTTTCCGCTACGGCCAGTGACGGCGTGACGGTCTCCGCCGATACGGACGCTTACGTTTACTTGGTGAAGGATTGGGGCATCCTGCCCGATCCGGGCGACAAGGGCGGCATCCGCAACTTGGCCTACATCGAGGTGAACGACGAGAATCCCCTGAACGCGGGCGAATATACCGTGGACGGCGTCCCCTTCTTCGACGTGGTCAGCATCTTCGCGGCCAACATCAACCTGGACAACGACGGACGTCCTTACATCTACTGCAATGACCAGGTGGCGTATGTGCTGGCCCATGCCGACCAAATTATCCGTCCCTTGCAGCAAAAAGGCATCAAGGTACATCTTTCTATCTTGGGCAACCATAACGATGCCGGCATGCGCAGCCTGAGCGAGGAAGGCGCAGCCGCTTTTGCCAAGGAACTGAAAGCCTACGCCGACATCTACGGTCTGGACGGCTTCGACTTCGACGATGAATATTCGTCCTACGCCGAAGGCAGCTACAAAGGCACGTCCGCAGGCGTGGTGTCCACGGTGGACGAATGCACGCCCGCCAACTACCTGAAGTTCCTGCAGGCCTGCCGCGAGGTGATGCCCAAGGAAGACGGCCTGGCTTTCGGCATCTACTGGTACACTGCGACGGACCATCCGCTGGGCAGTGGGCTGGAAAACCTTATTGACTATACCGTCTATGGCACCTATGGCGCTTTCCAGGAGTATTACGGCCAGTCGATTTCCGCCTCCCTCCAGGCACCCTACGCCCTTAATATCAGTTCGGGCGTCTCCGTCAACGACAGTCGCTTGCAGCAGGTGGTGGATGGCAATTACGGCTACTTTGCTTTCTACAACCTGAAGACCAATGCCATGACCAAGTACATGTCCGGTTTCAACCAGGTGGCCGAGGCTCTTTGGGGCAAGGCTGTGGACTGGAGCGGACGCTACTATGGTCGCGAGGATCTGACACCCAGCCAGGCTGCCACGGACTACGAGGATTTCCTGGGCACGTGGACAGTGACCTCGGGCAATTCGCTCTACTATTACTACGACGAAGGCGGCAACCCGATGTGGTGGGATTGGAAAGGTTCGCAGACGTTCCGTGTCACCATCAGTGAGGACGTGCCCGGCGAGAGCTACCTGGTCAGCGGTTGGGATGGCTTGGCGGAAGCCGAGGAACACCCCTTCGTGATGGCCTATGACGGTTACGGCTCGGCCAGCGTGGTTTCGCCCCAATACGTGGACGAGGCAGGCACGTGGGGCATGGGCGTGGCCACGTATGGCAACGGCATCAGTTGGGTCGGGCCTTACGAGTACACCTACTCCGTGGGCATGGGTCTGGACGGAGGCAGCATCAGCTTCTCCAGTCCGGGCGACCGTTACGGCTTCAGCCTGTTCCAGGTTTTGGGTGACGAGTGGACGCCGGTCATCGCTCCGGGCGATCCTCATCCGTCCGGCACTTATGCATTGATCCGGGAATGACCGTCCCGTTGCTGACGTCATTATGACAGGGTTCCGATGCTTGCTTGCCGGTCTTCTATCGCCTGCTTGCGGGCATGGGAACCTTTTTTTATTATCTAAACACTCATTTTATGAAACGACTTTTATCTATCCTTTGTATCGGACTTTTGTGCTTGGCTTCGTGCGCTTCTCCGGATACGACGGAAGTTACCTCGCCCGACGGGCGCATTCGTCTGGTCTTCCTGCTGGATGACGGGGGACGTCTGGCCTATCAGGTGGAAGTGGACGACACCCTCTTTCTGTCTCCTTCGGCTTTGGGTTTCCAAGCCCGGGACGGGGTGAACCTGTCCGAAGGTTTCCGCCTGTTGGGGACGGATTTTGCCGAGGCCGACGAGACGTGGCACCAGCCTTGGGGCGAGAACAAGACCCTGCGCAACCATTACCGTGAGATGGCCGTGCGCCTGTCAGGCGAGGCCGGCGTGCGGCTGACGCTCCGTTTCCGGGTCTTCGACGATGGGCTGGGCTTCCGCTACGAGTACGATGTGCCCGGTGTGGACAGCCTGCTGCTGACGGACGAGCTGACCGCCTTTCGCATGGCGCGCGACGGCACGGCCTGCTCCATCCCTGCCAATTTCGATACCTACGAATTGACCTACCGCACTTTGCCCCTCAGCGGGACGGAAACTGCCAATACCCCCATCACCTTCCGCACCGGCGGTGTGTATGCTTCCATCCACGAGGCGGCGTTGACCGATTTTCCCGAAATGACGCTGATGAACACGGGCGGGACTGTCTTCAAGTCCGAACTGGCCCCCTGGCCGGACGGCATCAAGGCTCGTTTTGAGGGCGGGACTTTTAAGACCCCGTGGCGCACGGTGCAGATAGCCCGGCGTGCCGTGGGGCTGATCAATTCTTCCCTCATCCTCAACTTGAACGAACCTTGTGCCTTGGACAGCACCGACTGGATTCGTCCGATGAAGTATGTCGGTGTTTGGTGGGGCATGCACCTGGGCGTGGAAAGCTGGGTCATCAACGACCGCCACGGCGCCACTACCGCCAACGCGAAACGCTATATTGACTTTGCCGCCGCCAACCAGATTCAGGCCGTCATGTTCGAGGGGTGGAACGAAGGTTGGGAAAACTGGGGCGGCAACCAACGCTTTGACTACACCAAGCCCTATGCCGATTTCGACATCGAGGAGATAGCCCGCTATGCCCGGCAAAAAGGGGTGGAAATCATCGGCCACCACGAGACGGGCGGCAATATCCTCAACTATGAAGCCCAGTTGGACAAGGCTTACCGCTGGTATGTCGGCCTGGGCATCCACAGCGTGAAGACCGGCTATGCCGGCGGTCTGCCCGGCGGGCACAACCACCACGGGCAGTACAATGTGCGCCATTACCGGCGCGTGGTGGAGACAGCCGCCCGCTACCACACTACCCTGGACGTGCACGAGCCTATCAAGGACACGGGTATCCGGCGGACCTATCCCAACATGATGACGCGCGAAGGCGCCCGTGGCATGGAGTGGAACGCCTGGAGCGAGGGCAATGCGCCCGAACACCATGTCATGCTGCCTTTCACCCGCCTCCTGGCCGGTCCCATGGACTACACGCCGGGCATCTTCGACATCCTCTACGAGCGGGCCAAGAAGAACCCTGCCCGCAAGCAGTGGAACATGAAGGACAGCAAAGACTGTCGTGTCAACACCACCCTGGCCAAGCAGTTGGCTTGCTGGGTCATCCTGTACTCGCCCCTCCAGATGGCTGCCGACATGATAGAGAACTACGAGGGCCATCCCGCTTTCCAGTTCTTTCGCGACTTCGACCCCGACTGCGACTGGTCCGAGGCATTGGCCGGCGAGCCAGGAGACTATGTGGCGGTGGTGCGCCGCGCCGGGGAGGACTTCTTCCTTGGTGCCGCCACGGATGAGTCGGCCCGCACGCTGCGCATTCCCGCCGATTTTCTGGAGCCTGGGCGCACCTACCTCGCCCGGATTTACGCCGACGGCCCGGATGCCGATTGGACGGACAATCCCCTGTCCTATGAAATCACCGAACGCCGGGTGACGGCCGCCGACACGCTGCACATCCGCATGGCGGCGGGTGGGGGACAGGCTATCAGCTTTATTGCAGAGAAATAGGGATTTATAAATCATCATTTACTATTATATGAAAGACTTCAATTCCTTCCATTCCCTCCTGCCCGGCGGCCTTTTGTGCTTGCTGCTGGCAGGAGCCTGCGTGCCTGCCCCGCGGGACTATGCCTCATGGGTCGATCCCTTCATCGGCACGGGCGGGCACGGGCACACCTATCCCGGCGCGGTGGTCCCCAACGGGATGATCCAGCCCAGTCCCGACACGCGCATTGACGGATGGGACGCTTGTTCGGGCTATTATTATGCCGACAGCACCCTCAACGGCTTCTCGCATACCCACGTCAGCGGGACGGGCTGCGCGGACTATGGCGACGTGCTCCTGATGCCCACGGTGGGGCCGCAGGACGTCCGTCCCGTCAGCCGCGAGAGCCAGCAACTGTCCTGGGCTTCCCCCTTCTCGCACGACCGCGAGGTGGCCGAGCCGGGCTACTACGCCGTCTTCCTGGACCGCTATGGCGTGCAGGCCGAGCTGACCAGCACCGCGCGTGCCGCCATCCACCGCTACACCTTTCCCGAAGCCCAAGATGCCGGTTTCATCCTCGACTTGGACTACAGCATCCAGCACCAGACCAACGAGGAGATGCAGCTCGAGGTGGTGAGCGACACGGAGATCCGGGGCCGCAAGAAGACCGTCTACTGGGCCTTCGACCAATACATCAACTTCTACGCCAAGTTCTCCAAGCCTTTCGCCTGCACCCTGCTGACCGATTCCGTCACGCCTCCCGGAGGCGACCGTCCCTTGCCCGTGGCCAAGGCCCTGTTGCAGTTCCCCACGGCGCAAGGCGAGCAGGTCCTGGTCAAGGTGGGCGTCTCCGCGGTTGACATGGACGGCGCCCGGCGCAACGTGGAGTCCGAGATACCCGGCTGGGATTTTGACGGCGTGCGCCGCTCGGCCCGGAATGCCTGGAACGACTGGTTGTCCCGCATCGACATCGAGACCTCCGTGGACAGCGTGCGCACCATCTTCTACACTGCCCTCTACCACACCGGAATGCAGCCCAACCTCTTCACCGACGCCGACGGGCGCTACCTCGGCATGGACCTGCAGCCCCACCAGGGCGACGTGGCAGACCCCGTCTATACCGTCTTCTCCCTGTGGGACACGTTCCGCGCTTTCCATCCGCTGATGACCCTCATCCAGCCCGAACTCAACCAAGCCTTCCTCCGCTCGCTGTTGCTGAAACACAAGGAGGGCGGCATCCTCCCTATGTGGGAACTGGCGGGCAACTACACCGGCACGATGATAGGCTACCATGCTGCCTCGCTCTTCGCCGACTCCTACGCCAAGGGGCAGCGCGGCTTCGACGTGCAGGAAGCCTACCGTGCCTGCCTGCGTACGGCGGAGTATGACACCACGGGCATCCGCTGTCCCGCCCTTGTGCTGCCCTGCCTGATGCCTCCCGCCAAATACTGGAAGGGAAAGATAGGCTACGTCCCTTGCGACAAGGACAATGAGTCCGTGGCCAAGGCTCTGGAGTATGCCTACGACGACTGGTGTATCTCGCAGTTGGCCGACGCCTTGGGCGATGATCCCAATCGTGCCAAGTATGCCGCCTCGGCCCAGGGCTATAAAGTTTACTTCGATCCCTCCACGCGCTTCATGCGCGGACTGGACAGCGAGGGTGAGTGGCGCACGCCCTTCAATCCCCGTTCATCCAACCACCGCAACGACGATTATTGCGAAGGCACGGCTTGGCAGTGGACCTGGTTTGTGCCCCATGATGTGGACGGGCTGGTCGGGTTGATGGGCGGCCGCGAGGCTTTCATCGGCAAACTCGATTCCCTCTTTACGGCATCGTCCGCCCTGGAGGGGGAATTGGTATCGGCAGACATCAGCGGCCTGATCGGACAATATGCCCACGGCAACGAGCCGAGCCACCACATCATCCATCTATATAATTATGTGGGCCAGCCTTGGCGCACGCAGGAGTTGGCGGACCAGGTGCTCCGTACGCTCTACGCTGCCCGTCCGGACGGCCTGTCCGGCAACGAAGACTGCGGCCAGATGTCCGCCTGGTACATCCTTAACAGCCTGGGCTTCTACCAGGTTTGCCCCGGCCGGCCGGTCTACTCCGTGGGGCGTCCGGTGGTTGACCGTGCGGTGCTCCGTTTGGGCAACGATAAGGATTTGACGATTACGGTACGTCACAACAGCCCGGAAAACAAATATGTGCAGCAGGTATTGCTGAATGGCCGCGAACTGGACGGACCATTCTTTAGCCATCAGGACATTGCCGACGGCGCTGAGCTGGAGTTTGTGATGGGCGACAGGCCGGTGAAGTGAAGGGGGGAAGCCTTGCTCCTTCCGTCTGGATATCCGTCTTTGGCTGGGGAAACACGCGCCCCCGCCGGAGACGGATTTTTTTGTTTGGAAATAAATTCGTTATTTTGCACCCAAACTGACGAGACATGGAAGACGAATCATTCGACATACGGAACCAACAGCCCCTGACGGGCAGGGAGCGCGACTACGAGAACGTGTTGCGTCCCTTGCGCTTCGAGGACTTCAGCGGCCAGGACAAGGTGGTGGACAACCTGCGCATCTTTGTCAAGGCGGCCCGCCTGCGCGGCGAGGCACTGGACCACGTGCTGCTGCACGGGCCTCCCGGACTGGGCAAGACGACCCTCTCCAACATCATTGCCAACGAACTGGGCGTGGGCTTCAAAATCACGTCCGGCCCCGTGCTGGACAAGCCGGGCGACCTGGCGGGCATCCTGACCAGCCTGGAGCCGAACGACGTGTTGTTCATTGACGAGATACACCGCCTCTCGCCCGTGGTGGAGGAGTACCTCTACTCGGCGATGGAGGACTACCGCATCGACATCATGATAGACAAAGGCCCGTCGGCGCGGAGCATCCAGATAGACCTGAATCCCTTCACGCTGGTGGGCGCCACCACGCGCAGCGGCCTGCTGACAGCTCCCCTGCGGGCACGCTTCGGCATCAACCTGCACTTGGAGTATTATGACAACGAGGTGTTGGCGGGCATCGTGCAACGCTCGGCCAAAATCCTCAACGTGCCCTGTTCGACGAAGGCGGCGCAGGAGATTGCCTCGCGCAGCCGCGGGACGCCCCGCATCGCCAATGCTTTGCTGAGGCGTGTGCGGGACTTTGCCCAGGTCAAAGGTTCGGGAAGCATTGACACGGAGATTGCCATCTTTGCCCTCGAGGCGTTGAACATCGACCGCTACGGCCTGGACCAGATAGACAACAAGCTGCTGACGACCATTATCGACAAGTTCAAGGGCGGTCCCGTCGGCCTGACCACCATCGCCACTGCCCTGGGCGAGGACCCCGGCACGATAGAGGAGGTCTACGAGCCGTTCCTCATCAAGGAGGGTTTCATCAAGCGCACGCCCCGCGGGCGCGAGGTGACGGATCTGGCGTACAAGCACCTGGGGCGGAATCGGTACAATGTGCAAACAGACCTGTTCGGAGGGGCGTAAGTGGCAGTCGTTTGAGGCATGCATTGGGGGCCACGGACAGGTATATCCCCGCCCGTGCTTACCCGTACCTCCGCCCGTGCTTAGCGGTACGCCCGTCCGTGCTTAGGGGTACGCCTGCTTCCAGCTTGGAAATCAATCTGTTGGAATGGATGGAATAACTATTTGTTTTTGAGTATAATAGAAAGAAAATATGGCTAATCTGAAAAGTCTTGCAAAAGACACCGCCATCTACGGCCTGAGCAGCATCGTGGGCCGTTTCCTGAATTACCTGCTGGTGCCTGTGTACACCATGGCCATGGCTGTGGAGTCCGGAGGGTACGGCGTGGTGACAAACATCTATGCCTGGGTGGCGCTGGTATTGGTGCTGCTGACCTGCGGCATGGAGACCGGCTTCTTCCGCTTTGCCAACAAGAGCGGGGAAGAGCCGATGCGGGTGTACTCCACCACCTTGCTGGCCGTGGGCACAGGCGCAGCCGCCTTCCTGGCGTTGGGGCTGGGCTTCCTGCCTTATATTGCCGGGTGGCTGGGCTACGGGGAGCATCCGTGGTATGTGGGCATGATGATGATTGTCGTGGCGATGGACGCCGTGCAGAGCATTCCCTTCGCCTACCTGCGCTACAAGCAACGCCCGCTGAAGTTCGCCGCCTTGAAGTTGCTGTTCATCTTCCTGAACATCGCGCTTAACCTTATATATTATGTGGGGATGGACGGGGACGATGTGGGCTATGCCTTCCTGTTCAACCTGGTATGTACCTCCACGGTGATGCTGTGCATGGTGCCTGAGTTGCGCGGCTTCCCCTACGTGTTGGACCGTGCCCTGCTGAGGCGGATGCTGCGCTATTGCCTCCCGCTGCTGGTACTGGGCCTGGCGGGCATCCTGAACCAGGTGGCGGACAAAATCATCTTTCCCTACGTCTATCCGGACAAGGCCGGGGCCGTGGTGCAGCTGGGCATCTACGGGGCGGCCAGCAAGATAGCCATGATCATGGCCATGCTGACCCAGGCCTTCCGCTACGCCTACGAGCCATTTGTCTTCGGCAAGAGCCGCGACAAGGACAACCGGCAGGTCTATGCGCAGGCCATGAAGTTCTTCATCATCTTCACCCTGCTGGCCTTCCTCGCCGTGATGTTCTACCTGGACATCCTGAAGTACCTCATCGGGCGCGACTATTGGGAAGGCCTGCGCGTGGTGCCCATCGTGATGATGGCGGAGATATTCATGGGCGTTTATTTCAACCTCTCCTTCTGGTACAAGCTGATAGACGAGACGCGCTGGGGAGCCTGGTTCTCGCTGGCGGGCTGTGTGGTGCTGGTGGCGGTCAATGTGCTGCTGGTGCCGCGCTACGGCTACATGGCCTGTGCCTGGGGCGGATTTGCAGGGTATGGGGTGGCCATGCTGCTCTCTTATTTCGTGGGACAGCGGCGGTATCCTATCCGATATGACCTGAAATCTATCGGCGGTTATGTTCTGCTGGCTGCCGTGCTGTATGCAGCGGGAGAATATTTGCCCATTGAGAATATGGTGCTGCGCATGGTGTGGCGGACGGTGTTGTTGCTGCTGTTCGTGGCCTACGTGGTGAAGCGGGATTTGCCCTTGGCCCATATCCCTGTGGTTAACCGCTTTTTCAGGAAATAAAATATTATAGTAAGATAAGGAATCTGTCATGACCATGAAACTGAAATATCTGATTGGGGCGTTGTGCCTGCTTCTGGGAGGCTTTGCCCATGCCGATGAAGGGATGTGGATGCTGGGCAACCTGGACAAGGAGACCCGCCGCACAATGAAGGAGCTTGGCTTGGAGTTGACCGCCAAGCAAATCTATAATCCCGGGCGTCCTTCGCTGAAGGATGCCGTGGTCAGCTTCGGCGGCTTTTGTTCGGGCGTGGTGGTTAGCCGGGACGGGCTAGTGTTCACCAACCACCATTGCGGTTTCAGCAGCATCCGCCAGCGCAGCACGGTGGAGCACGACTACCTGCGCGACGGTTTTGTGGCGCGTTCGCACGAGGAGGAACTGCCCTGCCCGGAGTTGTTTGTCCGTTTCCTGGTGAGGCAGGAGAACGTGACGAAGCGTGTCCTGTCTGTTGTCCGTCCCGGTATGGACGAGTCCGACCGCTCGATGGCCATCGACTCCATGATGTGGGTCATCGGTCGCGAGGTGATGGCGGAAGATTCCACCACGGTAGGAGCCGTGGATGCCTATTATGGCGGCAATGAGTTCTGGTTGTCCGTCTATCGGGATTACAATGACGTCCGGCTGGTCTTTGCGCCCCCCTCGTCGATAGGCAAGTTCGGCTGGGACCGCGACAACTGGGAGTGGCCGCGCCATACGGGCGACTTCAGCGTGTTCCGCATCTATGCGGGCAAGGACAACCTTCCGGCGGGGTATTCGCCCGACAATGTGCCCTACCGGGCGGCCTGTGTGGCGCCCATCTCGCTGGACGGGTATCAGGAAGGCTCGTTCTGCATGACGCTCGGCTTCCCCGGCAGCACGGAGCGTTACCTGTCCTCGTTCGGCATCGAGGAGAGGCTGCTCAACGCCAACCAGGCGCAAATAGACGTGCGCGGCGTGAAGCAGGCCATCTGGAAGCGCGAGATGGACCGCCGAGACAGCATCCGCCTGATGTATGCCTCCAAGTACAGCGAGAGTTCCAACTATTGGAAGAACAGCATCGGCATGAACCGGGCCATCCGGCGGCTGCATGTGCTGGACAAGAAACGCGCCATGGAGCGGGAATTGCAGCATTGGATAGACGCGACGCCTCGTGAACGGAAACACTTGTCCACCCTGTTATCTGATTTGGAGAAGAACTATGAGGCGCGCCGGGAGAGCAATCATGCCGAAGCCTATTTCGTCGAATCCTTCCTGAACGGCCCAGAGCTGGTGCAACTGGCGCTGGACATCCTGAACTTTGACTTTGAAGCCGAACAGGAGCAGGTGGTGTCCAACCTGGAGAGAATCGTGGAGCGTTATGCCAACCTCGATCTGGACATCGACAAGGAGGTTTTTGCCGCCACGTTGGATGTGTATCGCGCCAAGGTGGATTCGGCCTACTGGCCTTCCCTGTATCAGGCCATTGATTCGGCTTTCGGCGGTGACAGCCGCGCCTATGTGGACGACCTGTACGCCAGGTCGGATGTCACCACCCCCCGCGGATTGAAGCGCTTCCTCGAGCGGGACTCCACGTACAACCTTTATGAGGACCCCGCCATCGCGCTGGGCATAGACCTCATCACGCACCTCTTTGAGCTGACCTACCAGGGATATGGCGCTTCGCGCGAGATTGCCCGGGGCGAACGCCTGCTCAATGCCGCCGTGCGCCGCATGTATGACGACCGCAATTTCTATCCCGATGCCAATTCCACCCTGCGCCTCAGTTTCGGCACGGTGTGCGGCTACGACCCCTACGACGGCGCGACATACAGCTATTATACCACCGTGCGGGGTGTTTTGGAGAAAGTGAAGACCTACGCGGACGACCCGGATTTCCGGGTGGAGCCCGGGTGGGTGGAGTTGCTCACGTCCGGCGACTTCGGCCGTTATGCCGACAGCGACGGGCAGATGAAGGTCTGCTTCATCTCGAACAACGACATCACGGGCGGCAATTCGGGCAGTGCCATGTTCAACGCGCGAGGCGAACTGCTGGGATTGGCCTTCGACGGCAACTGGGAAGCCATGAGCAGCGACATCCTCTACGAGCCGGAGCTGCAGCGCACCATCGGGGTAGACATCCGCTATGTGCTGTTTATCATCGAAAAATACGGCAAGGCGGCCAACCTCATCCGCGAATTGCAGATAGCGGGTTGACGGCTGCCTCCGTCTCTTGACGTGGGGCAAGCCCGGCGCGGAGGCTTGTCATGCTATGAAAAAATCGTTCCTAATGCGTTAAAATATGCTATATCGCGGAAATTCTTAGATATTTTGTTTGACATATCTGAAGATTGGGTTAAATTTGTCGCGTTTTAGTTGCCGTTATCCTGTGGTGTGACGTGAGTAGTTGATGAAAAACGGCCTAAAATTCAATAAAATTAAGAATGCAAACCTTTTTGAAAGGATGTCCGATGGAAAAAATCTATGAACGGGAGATGTGCACAGGCACGCTCCTCACTTTGGAACCTTATGGGTATGGAGAACACGGCTTCGCGGAGGCCGGGTCAAAGTTCTGCCTTTCGAGGGCTTTTGCGAGGACTTGCTTCCAAAGGTGCGCAGGATGAAAAAGAGAAACAAATGTTCCTATATTTATTTTATTAATTAATTTCATTTATCTTATTTGTTATGGAAACAACAAACAAAAAAAAGAGCTCAGGCTTCAAAGGTATTAAGTCTGCGTGGATTGTGATTGTATGCTGCTTTATTCTGGCAGTTTGTATCTATCAGTTCGTGCTGGGTAACCCCGCCAACTTCATGAACAATGACCCGAACAACCACCCGCTGCCGGGTAACTTCCTGGGAACCATCTATAAAGGTGGTGTCATTGTGCCTGTGATCCAGACCCTGTTGCTGACGGTTATCGCCCTGGCCATCGAGCGTTTCTTCGCTATCCGTGCCGCTTACGGCCGTGGCTCTTTGGCTAAGTTCGTTGCCAACATCAAGGTGGCTTTGGCCAACAACGACATGGCTACTGCCCAGTCCTTGTGTGACAAGCAGCGCGGTTGCGTGGCCAACGTAGTAGGCGCTACGCTGCAGAAGTATGCTGAAATGGAGAAGAACACCGTTCTGTCCAAGGACCAGAAGCAACTGGCCATCCAGAAAGAGCTGGAAGAAGCTACTGCATTGGAATTGCCCATGATGCAGGAGAACCTGCCTATCATCGGTACAATCACGACGCTGGGTACGTTGATGGGACTTCTCGGTACGGTTATCGGTATGATCCGTTCGTTCGCCGCTCTGGCTGCCGGTGGTTCTGCTGACTCCATGGCCCTGTCACAAGGTATTTCTGAGGCCTTGATCAACACGGCCTTCGGTATCTTGACCGGTGCATTGGCCGTTATCGCTTACAACTACTACACGAACAAGATTGATAAACTGACATTCGCTCTCGACGAAGTAGGCTTCTCTATCGTACAGACATTTGCCGCTACTCATTAATAGTAAATTGAAATGGGGAGTCAGGAAACACTTCTCGTAAGGCTTTCCGCCGATTCCCGGTTTAAGTTTCTCAAATTTAAAATTTACAAGTATGGGTAGAGTCAAAATCAAAAAGAAAAGTACATTCATCGACATGACGGCGATGAGTGACGTGACAGTGTTGCTGTTGACTTTCTTCATGTTGACTTCTACATTCGTGAAGCCTGAACCCGTGAAGGTGAACACACCGGGTTCTGTGTCCGAAATCAAAATCCCTGAGACGGATATCCTCCAGATTCTGATTGCCCCGGACGGAAAGGTGTTCATGAGCATGGACAGACAAAGCGACTTGGAGCAAGTGCTGACAGCTATGGGCGACCAGTACGGCATACAGTTCACGGCTGAACAGATTAACAAGTTTAAGACCGCCAGCACATTCGGCGTTCCTATGAAGAGCATGAAGGGTTTCCTTGACTTGGAAGAGGACAAGCAGAACGAAGTGCTGAAGACAGCCGGTATCCCGTGCGACAGTTTGGACAATCAGTTTAAGGATTGGGTACGCAACGCGCGCTCGGTCAACAGAGACCTTCGCATTGCTATCAAGGCCGATGCCACCACTCCTTATTCGACGATTAAGAATGTAATGAACTCTCTTCAGGATCTGCGCGAGAACAGATACAATCTGATCACCTCGCTCAAGACCACCTCTGAAGAATAATGGAAAGGAGTGAAATATGGCTGAAATACAAGAAGGTGGCAATAAGAAAAGCAACAGCAAACAGAAAAAAATGACCGTCCGCGTGGACTTCACGCCGATGGTGGACATGAACATGTTGCTGATTACTTTCTTTATGCTGTGTACCACCCTGAGCAAGCCTCAGACGATGGAAATCAGCATGCCCAGCAATGATAAGAACATTACCGACGAACAGCGTTCGAAGGTAAAGGCCTCTCAGGCCATCACGCTCTTGCTGGCCGGCGAAGACAAGCTGTATTACTATGAAGGAGAGCCCAACTATGAGGACTTCAATTCGTTGAAGGAGACCACATACAAGGCTGATGGCCTGCGCGCCATGCTCCTCCGTCGTAACAGCGCTGCCGTAAGACAGGTAAATGAACTGAAGCAACAGAAAGCGGACCTGAAGATATCAGATGAAGAGTATGACAAGAAAGTCTCCGAAATCAAAGCCGGAGACGACACGCCTACGGTCATCATCAAGGCCATGGACGATGCGTCATACCGAAATCTGATTGATGCTCTGGATGAAATGCAGATTTGCAACATTGGTAAGTACGTAATCGCGGATATGGCCGAGGGTGACGAGTTCCTCATCAAGAACTTCGAGTCCAAGGGCGCATTCGGCGCCGAAAACCTTGCCGAATAATGTGTAACACCTAATAAAGAAGCAGAATATGGCAAAAATAGATTTGACCTCTCAAGAATGGTGTGACCTTATATTCGAAGGCAGAAATAAGGATTACGGCGCATATAAGATGCGTGCCCGCGCAGCAAGACGTCTGAATTTCTCCGTCGTGCTGGTGATTGTGATTGCAGCAGTAGGTTTCTCCATCCCGCGACTGATAACGATGGTTACCCCCGAGAAGAAGGAAGTGATGACCGAAGTTACCACGCTCTCGCAGTTGGAAGAACCCGAAGTGAAGCAGGAAGAAGTGCAGAAGGTGCAGCCCGTGGCTCCTCCTCCTCCCGCACTGAAGAGCTCCATCAAGTTCACGGCTCCTGTCATCAAGAAGGATGAGGAAGTGGCCGATGAAGACCAGATGAAGAGCCAGGAAGAATTGACGGAAAGCAAGGTGACCATCTCTATCGCTGACGTGCAAGGTACGGACGAAGAAGGTGGTGTGCTGGTTGAAGACCTGAAGCAAGTCGTTACGGAAGCTCCCGTTGAGGAAGAGGTGTTCGATATGGTAGAACAGGCTCCTCAGTTCCCCGGCGGTCCGGCTGAACTGATGTCTTGGTTGGGTAAGAATATCCGTTACCCGGTTATCGCCCAGGAAAACGGTATCCAAGGCCGTGTAATCTGCCAGTTCGTGGTAGGTTCCGACGGTAGTGTTCGTGACATCAAGGTGATGCGTGGCGTTGACCCGTCTTTGGACAAGGAAGCCGTTCGCGTGATCCAGTCGATGCCGAAGTGGATTCCGGGCCGTCAGAACGGTAAGGCGGTTTCCGTAAGATACACTTTGCCTGTAACCTTCAGATTGCAATAAGCGTATGAATAAAAGAGTGAGACAGCTTGGATTTTTGTTCCTGTTGGTGGGAATGTCGTTGACTGCTTGCAAGCAGAGACCGCCCAAGGATGGACGTACCGATACGTACACGACTGGGACGGTGGCCATAGCGGCCGATGAGAGCTTCCAGCCCATTGTGCAGGAAGAGATAGACGTTTTCGAGAACCTGTATCCCGAAGCGGACATCATTCCCCATTACGTGACAGAAGTCGAAGCTGTCAACCTCTTGCTCAAGGACAGTTTGCGGATGGTGATTGCCAGCCGCAAGCTGACACCGGAGGAAAAAGAATCTTTCAACAGCCGCAAGTTCTTTCCACAGGAAATCAAGATTGCGACTGACGGATTGGCGTTGATTACCAATCTGGGAAATCCCGACTCGCTCATCAGCGTGGATAACATCCGAAGCATCTTGGTGGGTGAGAAGACCCGGTGGAAAGATATCTATCCGGAATCCCGTTTGGGGGATATACATTTGGTGTTCGACAACAAGAACTCGAGCACGGTGCGTTTCGCTATCGACTCCATCTGCCGCGGCAAGCAACTGGCTGGCAATGTGAGCGCCTTGAAGACCAACAAGGAGGTTATCAATTTCGTCTCGAAGACTCCCGGTGCCATAGGGATTATTGGTGTGAATTGGCTAAGCGACCGGAATGACAGTACGGGCCTCTCCTTCAACAAGGAAGTCCGCGTGATGTCGGTTAGCTACTCCACACAACCTACTGTTGCAAACAGTTTCAAGCCCTATCAGGCTTATTTGTACTATGGTGACTATCCTTTGAGGCGCGATATTTATGCCTTGGTGAACGACCCGCGCAACGGTTTGTGCTGGGGATTCTCCGGATTCCTGCAGTCCTATCGCGGACAGTTGATTATCCAAAAGTCCGGATTGTTGCCTGCCACTCAGGCGGTGCGCATTGTGGATGTAAAAGATGAATAATTGTTTTTTTATAAGAGTGAAATATGAAGATCAAGAGAATTGTTACATTATGCTGCGTAGGCCTGTTGTTTGCTGGCATGGTTTCCGCGCAAACCGAGTCTGATTGGAAGGCCGGCGTTAATCAAGTGAAGGAAATGGTGAAGTCCAATCCCGAAGGTGCATGGGATTTGGCTGAAGACTTGATGAAAGGCAAAAACAAAAAGAATGTAGACCTGATTTTGGCGTTGACCCAAGTTTATTTGGATGCAGAAAAGGCAGACGAAACGGCTGAGCTTATCGCCAAGGCCAAGAAAGCTGACAAAAAAGACCCCCGCATCTCGTTGATGGAAGGCGACATCGCTTTGGCTAAGAAAGACGTGGGCACGGCTTGCCAGCTCTACGAACAAGCTATCTATTATGATGCAAACTGCTATGAGGCTTATTTGAAGTATGCCCGCGCTTATAAGTCTGCCAGCCCCACGATGGCTATTGAAAAGTTGGAGGCTTTGAAAGTATTGGCCGACGTGCCTCAGGATGTGCTTCTCCAGGCAGACAAGGCCATGGCCGAGGTTTACTACTCCAACAATAAATTCTCTGATGCAGCCAAGGCATACGAGAGCTTCATCCATACGGACATTGCCGAGGAAAGCGATATCCTGAGCTACGCATTCGCTCTCTTCATGAGCCACGACTTCGAGGCTTCTTACGAGATTGCCCGTAAAGGTTTGGAGAAGAATGCTGAGAGCACGGGTTTCAACCGTTTGGCCATGTACAACCTCATCGACTTGAAGCGTTACGACGAAGCCAAGAGCATAGCTGATGTCTTCTTCAACCAACTGAAGGATGTCAACTACTCCGGCTTGGACTATCGTTACTATGGCGCTTTGCTGAACGCCACAGAGGATTATGCCGGTGCCATTGTTCAGTTCGAGAAGGCCTACGAACTCGATACGACGGCTGTTGAACTTCTGAAGCAAATCTCCGATGCTTACTCCAGCAATGCAGACTATGACAAGGCTATTGAGACCTATAAGAGATATTGCGATGCCCTCCCCGCTGAGGAGAAGACCACTGAGAATATCTTCACGCTGGCCGGCATGTATTACGACCAAGGTACGGATACGACCCATGTAGCTTTGGAGAAGCGCCAAGTAGCTTTGCAGGAAGCTGATACGCTCTATGCCCAGGTTTGTGAGCTGGCTCCTGACAGCTATGCCGGTTATTTCTATCGCGGCCATACGCGTTCTGCCATGGACCCCGAGACTACGCAAGGTCTGGCCAAGCCTTACTATGAGAAGGTTGTCGAATTGGTTCTCGCCAAGAACGACCCGCGCTATAACCGTGTCCTGATCACATGCTACAGCTACTTGGGCTATTACTATATGTTGCAAGGCAAGCCCGAGGATTATGCAGCTTCCAAAGACTACTGGAATAGAATTCTTACCATTGACCCGAACAACGCCCTTGCCAAGACGGCCTTGAAGGGTATCGAGGATATGGGTCAATAAGCGATTATCTGCTTGATAAGCATTTCCTAACTATAAAAGAAAAGTCCCGTCATTGTGGCGGGACTTTTTTCGTGTTGTCTATTCTGCGGGCATCAGTTCTTTTTGCCTTTCTTCTTTGAAGACTTGGCCCATCCGCCTTCGTCAAAGTCCGGTTCCTGCCAACGCGGGTCGTTGTCGTGTTGGAAGAACTGCCTCCAGTCATCTTTCTTGCCCTTGGTGCGGGTAAATTCCATATCCTCGTTTTCGGGCTTTTTGCGGCGTTTATTGGGAGTTTCGGTAGGCTTTCGGGCGTTCTTTTTTGCTTTTTTCGGCGTGCTTCCCGGCTCTTCTCCGGCTATTTCCACCGTCACCTTGTGTCCTTTCCAGTTGGCGCGGCTTAAGCCTTTCAGCACGCGCTGTGTGGCCTCTTCTTCCACCTCGAAAAACGAGAAGTTGCGCATCAGGTCGATTCGTCCGATTTCTACCCGTCCCCGCACGTGCGAGTTGATAAGCCCGATAAGTTCATTGGGGAAAAGGTTGTCATTCTTGCCCAGGTTGATGAAGAAGCGCGTATAGCCCGGTTCGGCTTTGCGGTTGTCTTCGCCGGAGGCACTTTTCTTGCCCTTCTTTTCCTTGCGGTCGGGACGGGTATCGGCAGCCGTTTCAATGTCCTTGCGGTCGCGGTAGTAGTCCGAGAAGCGGTTGAATTCGTGGCTCACCATGCGCTTGATGAGGTCTTCCTTCGAGAGCCAGTCCAGCTTGCGGTAGACATCGGGCATGAAGTCGGCGATTTCCTCCTCGTTCACTTTCACCTTCTCCAGGTCGTCTATGACTTTCATCAACTGTCGTTCGCAGATTTCCTTGGCGGTGGGCATTTTCCCGGCCTCGAATTTCTTGCCGATGATGCGTTCTATCTCGCGCATCCTGCCTTTCTCGCGCAGGTTGATGATGGCGACGGAGGTGCCCGTCTTCCCGGCACGTCCCGTGCGTCCGCTGCGGTGCGTGTAGCTCTCGGTGTCTTCGGGCAGGCCGTAGTTGATGACGTGCGTCAGGTCGTCCACGTCCAGTCCGCGTGCGGCAACGTCCGTGGCCACCAAAAGCTGGAGGTTGCGGATGCGGAATTTCTGCATCACTGCGTCACGTTGCGCCTGGCTCAATTCGCCGTGCAGCGAGTCCGCGTTGTAGCCCTCCTGCATCAGCTTGTCGGCAATTTCCTGCGTCTCCTTGCGCGTGCGGCAGAAGATGATGCCGTAGATGCTGGGATTATAGTCCACGATGCGCTTCAGCGTCTCGTATTTGTCCTTGGCATGTACCACGTAGACCACGTGGTGCACGTTGGCCGTGCCCTCGTTTTTGCGGCCGATGGTGATTTCCTTGGCATCGTGCAGGTAGTTCTTCGCGATGCGGGAGATTTCCGCGCTCATCGTGGCGGAGAAGAGCAGCGTGTTGCGTTCTTGCGGAACGTCGGCCAAGATGGCATCAATGCTCTCGCTGAAGCCCATGTTCAGCATCTCGTCCGCCTCGTCCAGCACCACATTCTGCACGGTGGCCAGCGACACGGTCTTGCGCTGCATCAGATCCAGCAGGCGACCCGGCGTGGCCACAATGATGTGCACGCCCTGCTTGAGGGCGCGTATCTGGCTCTCGATGGACGAACCGCCGTAGACGGGCAACACCCGCAGTCCGTCTATGTACTTGGAATAGTCGTTGAGGTCGCCCGCTATTTGCAGGCAAAGTTCGCGCGTGGGGCAGAGGATGAGCGACTGTGGCACCCGTCTGCCCACGTCCGTCTTCTGTAAAAGCGGCAGACCGTAGGCGGCTGTTTTGCCCGTTCCGGTCTGCGCCAGTGCCACGACGTCATTGTTTTCTCCCAGCAGATAAGGAATCACTTCTTCTTGTACCGGCATGGGCTGCACATAGCCCATCTCTTCGATGGCGCGGCGTATCTCCGGCGACACACCGAGCTCTTCAAATGTCTTCATCAAATCGTTGTATCACTTTGTTTTCGGCTGCAAAGGTAATACAAATAGTTGAGATATGGGGCGGTATGGGGTGTAAAGGGTGGAGCGCCGATGTGTTTTTAGGCAAATTTATTTCATCCCCTTTGGCAACCTCACCTCAAATCTTGTCCCTTCCCCTTCCTTGGAGGAAACAGCCACTTTGCCTTGCAGAAGCCCGGTCAAAGTTTGGACGAGGCTGAGGCCGAGGCCGGCGCCTTGGATGAACTCGTCCACCTTGTAGAAGCGGTCGTAGATGTAGGGCAGGGAGGCTTGGGGGATGCCTTTCCCAGTGTCTTCCACGTAGAAGATGACGGCGTCCGCCCCGTCTTCGCGGCAGCCGAGGGTGATGTGCCCGTGCGACGTGAATTTGCGGGCGTTGTTCACGAGGTTCACCAGGATTTGCCGGAGGCGGGCCGGGTCTGTCCGGATGCACAAGGTCGCGTCCGCCGGGAGCTCCAGGCGCATTTCCACGCCTTCCTGGCGTTCTTCCTGGCTCTGCTGGCTGTACACTTCTTGCAGCAGGTTGCTGACGCGGCAATCGCCGGGGTGAAGCTCCACGCTGCCTGAGTCGAGGTTGGAGATGTCCAGCACGTCGCCCACCAGCTTCAGCAGCAGTTGGGTGTTCTTGTGGATGAGGCGCGTGAACTCCTTTATCTCTTCGGCGGAATAAGGCTCGATGTCGTCCAGGAGCGAGGAGAAGCCGACGATGGCGTTGAGCGGCGTGCGGATTTCGTGCGTCATGTTGGCCAGGAAAGCCGATTTCACCCGGTCGGCCAGCAGGGCGCGGTCTCGGGCGGCGATGAGCTGGGCTTCCGTGTCCTTGAAGTACTGCACGCTCTGGCTGATGCCCAGCACCATGTAGGGCGACCCGTCTTGCAGGCCGTCATACGCCACGCTGGAGAACTCCCACCATTCGTAGGTGCCGTCCCGGTGGCGCAGGCGCAGCGGGGAGCGCTTGTTGTGTGTGCTGCCTTGCCGCACCTGAGTGAAGTCGGCCACGGCGGCGGGCACATCGTCCGGGTGAATCATGGCGCGCAGTTCGGCGCGGGTCAGTATGCCGTCGTGTCCCGGATAGCCCATGTAGTGCAACAGGCGCGGGGGAAAGTAGAAGGTGTCCTTGTCCATGTCATACTGCCAGTTGAAGATGTCGCTGTCTTCCATGGTCATGTGCAGCAACAGCCGCTGGCGTTCTTCGTCCGAGATGTTGTGGCAGAGGATGGCTATGCCGTTCAGCCGTTTCCCGTCCAGCAGGGGGATGATTTCGCCGGACACGGGGAAGTAGGTTCCGGTCTTGATTTCCTGCACAAACGACTTTTCCGGGATGGGTGTCGGCGCCTTTTCAGCCATGACCTTCGCTATCAGGTCGTGGAGGATGTCCTGCCCGTTGCAGATGATGCGCAGGTAGGTGCCCGCCTTGCGCCCTTCGTAGCTCTCGTTCATCGGCAGGGCCAGCATACGCAGCATGGCGGGGTTGATGAAGTGCAGTTCCATGTCTGTGCCATAGGTCACCAGTCCGTCGCGGAAGGAGCAGAAAATGTGGTTGAACTCGTTGCGTTGCTTCACCAGTTGCTCCTGCACCATCAGGCGGGTCTGCATCTCCTTGCGCCGGCGGCTTTCGAGCTGGTTCAGGTGCAGCAGCCAGACGATGATGGAGACCACCACCAGGAGCAGTACAATTGAGCCGGTTATCAGCCACCCTTGATGCAGCTCCGCCCACGTTGCGCCGAAGATGTCGCCGTGTTCTTCCACCACGTTCCGGCTCAAGCCGAATTGCTGCACGGCTTTCAGGTTGTAGAGGAAGGTCCCTTTCCGGTCGGTGAATCCCAGCGATGCCGGGTCGGCTCCTTTCAGCACCCGGGCGGCCATCAGGCCCGCCTGGTAGCCCATGTCGTAGGGCTTCATGTCGTAGGCGCAAAGGCTACCGCTGCTGACGGCCAGGTTCTGGAACGCATAGATGGGGGCGGCAAACGAGTTGGCGGCCACAAAGGACATGAATTGTGTCCAGTTGGGCGCAATGACGATGTGGCCGGAGGCGTCCTTCGTGTAGCAGATTTCCTTCACCACCCGGGCGGGCATCTCGGCCAGCAGGTCATATACCTTCCAACTGTATCCCGGGTGTTCCCGCCTGAATGTTTCCCAATAGGCGTTCAGCTCTTTCAGGCATTGGCGGCTATAGGCGCTGGTGTCGGCAATGCAGATGAACTCTTTCCGGCCGGGAAACACCCGCACGGCCTCGGCCATCAGGGCGGCATAATCATTGCTTGCGGTGAAGCCGCACACGTTGGGACGCTGCCGCAATCCGTCGGGAATCATCTTCATGCCGGCGCATACCACGGGCAGTTCCCGCAGCAGCGGGTCGTCGCACGCCAGCAACGCGTTGACTGCTACGCCGCTGACGGTCACGATGGCTTCCGAGCCGTTGGCGCGGGCTTCGTGGCAGATTTCTTCCATCATGTCCTTGTGTACATGCCAGTCGCCCACGCCGACGCCCAAGTATTCGACGTTGATGGATGCGCGTATGCCTCCGGCTTCCAGCCCGTCCGCCAGTCCGCGGTTCAGGTCTTCGTGGCAGGCAGTGGCCTTGGAATAGGAGTGGATGAAGGTGACGTGCCGCAAAGTGTCGGCTGCACGGACGGGCAGGAACGAAGCTATTATGGCTCCGATGGCGATGCAAACCCAAGCTGATAGATAGTTCTTCATTGTCTGTATGGTAAGTTGACCGTGCAAAGATAAGATTTATCGGCTGGGTTGCAAAATGAAATGGAGACTACTCCTCATTTACCAGCAAAATCTTCCTCAACTGCTTCAGTTCCTCCTTTTCCAGTCCGATGGCCCGATGCAGGTAGTCGTCCACGCTGCCGTAGGTGCGCTCTATCTCGTCTTTGGCGGCGTTCAGGAAGCCCTCGCGGGCGGAATAGACGGTGGTGATGGCCTCTTGCGAGCGGGTGGGCAGGTCGTAGGCATAGCTGGTGGCGGCGGGGATGTCAAAGTAGCGGTTGCTCAGGCTGTAATCGTCCATGATGTCTTCCTCGTTGACGCCCAGGGCGCTCAATATCAGTGCGGAGGCGATGCCAGTGCGTCCCTTGCCGGTGGTGCAGTGGACGACTGCGGGATAGTTGTCCTTGTCCAGCAGGATGTCGAACATCCGACGGAAGGCCGGGGCGTTGACACTCACGATGTGGCGGTTGATGCGCTCCACGATGCGGTAGACCGTGTCGCTCCGTATGCTCTGTTTGTCTATGCCGGTCAGGATGTCGGCCAAGTGTCCGGCGGGGATGGGGATGTGTACCACGTTCGGGGGGGCGGGCAGTGCGGCGGACGTGTCAGGACGCTCGGAGGCGTCGCGCAGGTCAATGACGGTGCGTATGCCCAGTTTGTTGAGCTTGTCCATCGTGGCGGGTTGCGCGAGGTCCATCTGGGCGGAACGGTACAGCATGCCCCAGCGCACTTGCTTGTGGCGCGCATAGACGGGATAGCCGCCCAGGTCGCGGAAGTTTTGCACGCCGGGCACGTTGACGTTGCGCGTCGCCACCCGGACGCGGTATTTGTCGTTGAACAGTAGCGTGTAATAGTGCCGCTTCGCCGGGTCGTTGGTGACGACTGTCGCCCATTGGGCGGCAATGTCGGCGGTGGCCACTGGCCGGATTTCCGGGATGCGGTCGGGGTCGGTGGAGGCAAACACCTTCACTTGGCCTTCTATGGCCGGTTTGGTCTCCCATTTCACAATGCTGTTGCCCACGTTGTTCTCTTCGCACACCACGGTGATGTGGGGCGTCGCCCCACCACAGGCGGAGAGCAACATCGTCAGGGCAAGCCCGTTTAACAGGTTCTTGTGCATACAGACATCAGGTTGTTTTCTTGTCGAGATTTATTCTCTTCGTAATTCGTTTATTCCCAGTGTCTCCGGATGGGCTTGCTTAGCTGCCCGTGCGCCCGTGCTTACCCGTACCCGCGCCCGTGCTTACCCGTACCCGCGTCCGTGCTTACCCGTACCCGCGTCCGTGCTTACCCGTACCTGCGCCCGCGCTTAGGGATACCTGCGCCCGCGGCGTCCGGATATCTCCTTCGGCGGCACGGTCCTCCCGTCCTCCGGATGACTTAGCAAATATAGATGTTTTCGGGGACGGTTGGACGGCCGGACGCGCGGATTTAGGTTTCTTTTTGAAATAATAAACGATTGTATCTTAATGTCTGTCAATACGGTGCCCGGTAGGCGTGTGCGGCGGCAAACTCGGGCGAGACGGAGTTGCTGAAGCTGAGGCAGACGTCGGCGGCAAAGTCCATGCCGCTGCGCACGATGGCGTCCCACGTGGCTTCGTCCGTCGTGTTCAGGCTGTCGTGGCGCACGCCCTGGGCCAGCAGGCCGAAGATGATGCCGGCGTTGAAGTTGTCGCCCGCGCCGATGGTGCTCACGGCTTCCAGCGGTCGGGTGGGGTAGTCCTTGGCGATGGACGCCGTGCGCAGGGCCACCTCGCCGCTGCCGTGCGTGCAGAGGAAGTTGGGGCAGTAGAACTTGATTTTCTCCTTGTAGATGCGCTCCGTGTCGCGCAGGCCGTACATGTAGAAGAAGTCTTCCTCCGAGCCGCGCACGATGTCGGCATATTCCAGGTTCTCGATGATGTTCGGGGCCAGCTTGATGGCTTCCTCCTTGTGCGCCGAGCGGAAGTTGGGGTCATAGTAGACGATGGCCTTCTGGCGGCGCGCCTGCTCCAGCAGCTCCACGACCTTCTCGCGCAACACGGGATTCAGGGCGTAATACGAGCCGATAATCACGATGTCGTCCTCCTCCAGGTGGGGGAAGGGCACGTCGAGCCGCTGGATGGGATAATTCTTGTAGAACAGATACTCCGCATCGCTGTGCTCGTCCAGGAAGGCGAGCGACACGGGCGACTTGCCGTTGGGCAGGATGTAGACGTGGTCCGTGGGGATGCGGTTGTCGCGCATGAAGCGCAGGATGATGTCGCCCACGCGGTCGTTGCCCGTCTCGCTGATGAAATTGACCGGCACGCCCGTGCGGCTGAGGGATACGATGGCGTTGAACACCGAACCTCCGGGCACAGCCGCCGTGGGCTGGTTGGCGCGGAAGATGATGTCCAGCAGAGTCTCTCCAATTCCGATAACTTTTCGCATGGTAGTCTTGATTTAGTCGGGCAAATATCCGCAATTTTCCATAAACCGCAATAAGTTTTGTTGTATTTTTGCGCCCGAAAACCGAATCACCCTGTCGAAAATGATGAAATTACCCCAAGATACCCCCGCCTGCAACGTCTGCACCCTGCCCAACGGGCTGCGCATCATCCACCAGCCCCTGGCCTCGCGGGTGGCCTATTGCGGCTTTGCCGTCGATGCCGGCACGCGCGACGAGCGCGAGGACGAGGCGGGCATGGCGCACTTTGTGGAGCACCTCCTCTTCAAGGGCACCCGCAAGCGCAAGGCGTGGCACATCCTGAACCGCATGGAGAACGTGGGCGGCGACCTCAATGCCTATACCAACAAGGAGGAGACGGTGGTCTATTGCGCCTTTCCCGTCGAGCACTTTGCCCGTGCCTTCGAGCTGCTGGCCGACATCGTGTTCCATTCCACCTTTCCCCGGCGCGAGGTGGAGAAGGAGACGGACGTCATCATCGACGAGATACAATCCTACGAGGACACACCGTCCGAGTTGATTTTCGATGATTTCGAGGACCTCATCTTCCGCGGGCATCCCCTGGGGCGCAACATCCTGGGCACGCCCGACCGCCTGCGTGGCTACCTGGGCGAGGATGCCGCCGCCTTCACCGCCCGGCTCTATCGGCCGGACCGCATGGTCTTCTTCGTGTATGGCGCTGTGGATTTCCGCCGGGTGACGCGCCTGGCGGAGAGGCTGTTGGCCGGTGTGGAAAGACCTTCAGAACCGGAATCTGACGCTCGTATCCAGCCCCCGCCCTACGTGCCCGCCCGCCGCACCGTGCACCGCGACACCCACCAGGCACATGTGATGATAGGCGGACGGGGCTACGATGCCCACTCCCCGAAGCGCACGGCCCTCTACCTGCTCAACAATCTGCTGGGCGGCCCCGGCATGAACAGCCGCCTGAACGTGGCCTTGCGCGAGCGTCGCGGCTTGGTCTACAACGTCGAGGCCAACCTCACCTCCTATACCGATACCGGTACCTTCTGCATCTACTTCGGTTGCGACCCCGAGGACACGGACACCTGCCTCCGCCTGGTGGGCAAGGAACTGAAGCGCCTGCGCGACCGTCGCCTGACCGCCGCCCAACTGGCCGCCGCCAAGAAGCAACTGACTGGCCAACTCATCGTGGCTTCGGACAACAACGAGGCCAACGCCTTGGGCATGGCCAAGACCTTCCTGCACTACAACCGCTACGAATCCCTGTCCGACGTCTTCCGCCGCATCGACGCGCTGACGCCGGACCTCTTGCTGGACGTGGCGGGCGAGATGCTGGACGAGGACCGGCTGTCGGTGCTGGTCTATGGCTGAACTGTTTTCTCTTGTAGCCGCCTCATGCTGAATTCGCACCCGCAATACTGCTGGTTGTAGAACCCGTATTCGCGGAGCAGTTGGTTGCGCCGTTCCTGCAAGCCGCCTTTGCGCCAGTTCTGCTCCCAGAAGAGGGTGCCGGGATGGCGCGCGGCGGCTGTGCGTCCAGCCTCGTTGATTTGCTCCAGGCTCTTCCAGCGCGAGGAGGCGAGGGTGGTGGTGAAGAGGGTGAAGCCGTGCGCGGCGGCATAGCGGGCGGTCTCGTCCAGGCGCATCAGAAAGCAGCGCAGGCAACGTCGCCCTCTTTCCGGCTCTTCCTCGAAACCTTTCATCTGGCTTTGCCAAACATTGTGGTCGTAGTCCGCGTCCACGAAGTCCAGCCCTTGGGACGTGACGAAGCGGATGGCTTCCTGCTTGCGGATTTCATACTCTTCGGGCGGGTAGATATTGGGATTGCAATAGAAGACGGTGGGGCGGATGCCGTTGGCCAGCATACATTCGATGATGGCCGACGAGCAGGGGGCGCAACACGAGTGCAGCAACACGTGCGTGTCCCCGTTGGGAGTTTGCAGCGACAACATGAGTGAGGATCGGTTTGGTTTCGCGGGCAAACTTACGGATTTTTTGCGGAAAGTCTGCATGGAAACTGTCGGAATTGCAGGTTTAGGGTACGTCTTTGTTACGTCAAATCCCTTTTCAAAATACACTTTTTCTTGCGCGTAATCAGTGCTTAATCATCTGTAAAACAGGAAGTAATGGCTTTGTCTACCCCTCACGTCATCCACTCGGTGCCTTTGTACCCTTTCTTTGTGGGAAAATCTTTTCTATCTTTGAAGTGCGTTAGCGGAAACGGACATACGTTCTGCCTTTATCTTTAATAAACAAACATTCATTGGATTTGCTATGAAGCATTTATTAAAAGCAAGCATCATGACAGGCCTGCTTGCGTTGGGCCTGACCGGATGTGGCGGGCAGCAGCCTGCCGAAACGACTGAAACCGCGCAGGCTTTTGTCACCATCGACGGGCAAAACCTGCTCAAACCCGACGGCACCCGCCTTTTCATCATGGGTACCAACCTGGGCAACTGGTTGAATCCTGAGGGTTATATGTTCAACTTCAGCAAGACCAACTCGGCGCATTTCATCAACGAGATGCTCTGCCAGTTGGTGGGGCCTGACTTCACCGCCCGTTTCTGGCGGCAGTTCAAGGACAACTATGTGACGCGCGAGGACATCCGTTTCATCAAGAGTACGGGCGCCAACACCATCCGCTTGCCCTTCCACTACAAACTCTTCACCGATGAGGACTATATGGGTCTGACCGCCGCGCAAGACGGCTTTGCCCGCGTGGACAGCCTGGTGGAGTGGTGCCGCGAGTCGGAACTCTTCCTTATCCTGGACATGCACGATGCCCCCGGCGGACAGACGGGCGACAACATCGACGACAGCTATGGCTATCCTTGGCTGTTCGAGAGCGAGGACAGCCAGAAGCTCTATTGCGACATCTGGCGCCGCATTGCCGAGCACTACAAGGACGAGCCGGTCATCCTGGGTTACGAGTTGTTCAACGAGCCTATTGCCCATTATTTCCCCAATCTGGACGAGCTGAACGCCAAGTTGGAGCCGCTATATAAAAAAGGTGTGGCTGCCATCCGCGAGGTGGACCAGAACCACATCATCCTGCTGGGCGGCGCGCAGTGGAACGGCAATTTCAAGCCTTTCACCGACTCGAAGTTCGATGGCAAAATCATGTACACCTGCCACCGCTACGGCGGCCCCGCCACCAAGGAGGCCATCATGAACTTCATCAGCTTCCGCGACAGCGTGAACCTGCCGATGTACATGGGCGAGATTGGCCACAACACCGACCAGTGGCAGGCCGACTTCTGCCAGGTGATGCGCGACAACAATATCGGCTACACCTTTTGGCCCTATAAGAAGATGGACGGCTCGTGCTTCATGGGCATCACCCCGCCCAAGGACTGGCAGGTCGTGGTGGACTTCGCCGAAGCCCCGCGCGCCACGTATCAGGAAATTCGCGACGCCCGTCCCGACCAGGCTATCGCACGCCAGGCGTTGACCGACTTGTTGGAGGCCGTGAAGCTGAAGAACTGTACGCCGCAGGAGAGCTATATCCAATCCTTGGGGATGAAGTAAAGAAGCTATTCTAAACCAATCTATTAGTATATGAAGAAAGAAATCTTGTTTACCTTGGCTTTGGCTGCGGCTTTCCCCCTCTCGGCGCAGCAGAAGCCTGTCTATCTGGACGAAAACAAACCTATTGAGGAAAGAGTGGAGGACGCATTGGGGCGTATGACAGTGGAAGAGAAGATTGCTGTCATCCATGCCCAATCCAAATTCAGCAGCCCGGGTGTGGCGCGTCTGGGCATCCCGGAACTGTGGACCGACGACGGCCCTCACGGTGTCCGCCCCGAAGTGTTGTGGGACGAATGGGAGCAAGCCGGCTGGACCAATGACTCGTGCGTGGCTTTCCCCGCCCTGACCTGTCTGGCCGCCACCTGGAACCCCGAAATGTCCCTGCTCTACGGACAGAGCGTGGGCGAGGAAGCCCGCTATCGCGAGAAGGACGTGTTGTTGGGACCCGGTGTCAACATCTATCGCACCCCGCTGAACGGCCGCAATTTCGAGTATATGGGCGAAGACCCCTATCTGTCGGGCCGCATGGTAGTGCCCTATATACAAGGTGTGCAGCAGAACGGCGTGGCTGTCTGCGTGAAGCACTTTGCCCTGAACAACCACGAAGTGAACCGCCACAACACGAATGTCATCGTGGACGACCGCGCGTTGTATGAAATCTACCTGCCTGCCTTCAAGGCTGCCGTGCAGGAAGGCAAGGCGTGGACCATCATGAGCGCCTACAACCTTTATGAGAATCACCATTGCGGACAGAACAAGCGCCTGTTGGACGATATCCTGAAAGGCGAATGGGGCTTTGACGGCGCCGTCGTGTCCGACTGGGGCGGTGTGCACAACACCGAGCAAGCCATAGCCTATGGCGTGGACTTGGAGTTCGGCAGCTGGACAGACGGCCTGTCCGGCGGACTGGGCAATGCCTACGACAACTATTTCTTGGCTCAGCCCTATCTGAAGCTCATCAAGGAAGGCAAGGTCGGTACCAAGGAACTGGATGACAAGGTGCGCCGCGTGCTGCGCCTGATGTTCCGCACCAGCATGAATACCCGCAAGCCCTTTGGCACCATGCGTTCGCCCGAACATTATGCCGTTGCCCGCCGCATCGGCGAGGAAGGCATCGTGCTGCTGAAGAACGCGGACAATCTTCTGCCCATCAGCTTGGGCGGGACCAAGAAGATTGTCGTGGTCGGCGAGAATGCCGTCAAGATGATGACTGTGGGCGGCGGAAGCTCGTCGTTGAAGGTGCAGCGCGAAGTGTCTCCCTTGCAGGGCATCCGCGACCGTGTGGGCGATAAGGCCGAAGTCGTGTATGTCCGCGGCTATGTGGGCGACGCCAGCGGTGAATACAACGGTGTGGTGACCGGCCAGAATCTGAAGGACGACCGCACTCCCGAAGAACTGATTGCCGAGGCCGTGCAAGAGGCCGAGGATGCTGATTATGTCATCTTCATCGGCGGTCTGAACAAGAGTGCCGGGCAGGATTGCGAGGATTCTGACCGTGCTTCTCTGGGCTTGCCTTATGGTCAGGACCGGGTGATTGAAGCCTTGGCCGCTGCCAACCGGAACCTCATCGTGGTGAACATCTCCGGCAACGCCGTGGCCATGCCGTGGGTGGAACAAGTGCCGGCCATCGTGCAAGACTGGTATCTCGGCTCTGAGGCCGGCCATTCGCTGGCTTCCGTCCTGGTGGGCGATGTCAACCCCAGCGGCAAGCTGCCCTTCACGTTCCCCGTCCGTCTGGAAGACGTGCCTGCTCATCAGTTGGGCGAATATACGGGCGAACGCACGCAAGACACGGTGAACATCAAATACAACGAAGGCATCTTCGTGGGTTATCGCTGGGCGGACAAGCAGAAGAAGGTGAAACCCCTCTTCCCCTTCGGCCACGGACTGAGCTACACGACCTTTGAATATGGTCAGCCGACGGCTGATGCCAAGGCCATGACCGCCGATGGCACGCTGACTGTCCGTGTCACCGTGAAGAATACCGGCACCCGCGAAGGACAGGAAGTGGTCCAGCTCTACATCAGCGACAAGAAGTCCTACCTGCCCCGTCCTGTCAAGGAACTGAAAGGCTTCCAAAAGATCAAACTGGCTCCGGGCGAGGAAAAGGAAGTGACCTTCACCATCCGCAAGGATGCCCTGAGTTTCTTCGATGCCGACAAACACGAATGGGTGGCCGAACCGGGCAAGTTCGAGGCCATCATTGCCGCGTCGGCTGCCGACATCAAGGGGAAAGTTCCCTTTGAATTGCAGTAAGAAAGCAGACTGTTACAAATTGATATTTTTCTTGGATTAAGGAGGGGCGCGACCGTGAGGCCGTGCCTCTTTCTGTATGGATACCTTTTTGAGTGTTACCGGCACGCCTGCAGCACCAACAGGCTCTCTGGTCCCATATTGAACAGCAGGTCCACGATGCTCAGGTTGGGCAGGAAGCCCAGGCGGTCTTGGAATACCTGGTAGTAGGGCCGGGCGTGGAAGGCAGGGTCTTCCGTGCGGAAATCCTTCTTGGGGTGGATGCGCTCGCGGAAGTCGTCAGCATCGGCCGGGGAGGCGATGTAGTCCGTGGTGCGCTCCACGTGGGGAGTGAAGTCTATCAGCGAGCAGACCAGACGGCAGAGGGCTTCGTTGAAGTCCATCAGGAACTCGTACTTCCGCTCGTAGAAGGGGCGGAAATCGTCCTTGTAATACTCGAAGAAGGGCGTGTGGTTGTAGGCGGACTCCAGGGCGTTCCAATGCAGGTGGCGCCAGTTGCCGTGGTCGGAGATGCGGATGTCGCGCGTGAAGCATTTCAGCGTGTCGGGCTTCACGGTGGGGACGGAGAGGGCCAGCGGACCGTCCGGCGCGGCGATGGTGCAGCGGTTGCGGTAGGTCTGCTTGGCGTAATGGTCGTATTGCTCCACGAGGATGCGGTCGTACGTCAGCAGTTTGACGTAGTATTCCACGGGAGCGAGGTAGGCGGTAGAAAGCAAGACGGTGTTCATAGGGCGTGATGAAGGGGTTATTTTACGGCCAGGCCCATCCGGTCCCAGCGGTAGCCGCTGAAGAGGCCCGTCCCCTGCTCCTTGGAGAACCAGATGCGGGTGGCCCGTCCGATGACGTGGTCCTCCGGCACGAAGCCGAAGAGGCGCGAGTCGCTGAGGTTGGAGGCATTGTTGGCCGTCACCCAATAGTAGTTTTTGCTGAAGGTGCACGAGTCGGCGGGATGCCCGTCCACGTAGAGGGTATCGCCCTGGATGAAGGCCTTGCGCCCCTCGTGCAGCAGCAGGGTGTTGCACAGCAGGGTGCGGTTCCACGGCAGGACGCGCACGGTCGTGCCCCGGCCGGGGATGGTGAGGAGGTGCAGGTGTCCCATGGAGTCAGTTCTCTCCACAGGAAACAGGGGCAGTTGGTCGTTGGCGGCCTGTTCCAGCAGGTAACGTTCGTAGCGGCTGAGGCTGCGGATATCCTTGGCGGAGTCGCTGCCCAGCAGGGGCGAGGAGATGCGTAGGCGGGCCAGCAGCGAGTCCATCCGGGCTTTCTCCGTGCGCGGATAGGCGAAGAGGAATTTCTGGTCGGGTGCCATCTTCTCCGAGGGAACGACGTTGAAGAGCGAGTCCACCAGGAGCGTGTCTCCCGGCGTGCCGATGCAGCGGCCGATGAAGACCTCGCGGCGGCTGATGACCGTCTCTTGCAGGTTGCCGGGGTTGTTGAAGAGGAGGATGTCCTCGCGCCCTACGGGCCGGTCGCCCCAACGGTGGTAGCCCCACCAGCCCATCAGGGGGAGGCGGAGGCCGTAGCTCCACCTGTTCACCAGGATGCGTTCGCCCCGGTAGAGCGAGTTCTCCATCCCCGACGAGGGAATCAGGTAGGACGTGGCCACGCACGTGCGCAGCAGCACTCCCGCGAGTACTGCCGCGCCTATGGCTGTCAGCGTCTTCCCTGTCTTTTTCATCTTAGTCGTTGTCTACCCATTTGAAGATGCGGTCCCAGCGGATGTGGCCGTCGAACCAGTCGCGGTCCTTGTCCAGCGAGAGCCACACCACGAGCGGCTTGCCCACCACGTGGTCCTCGGGCACGAAGCCCCAGTAGCGCGAGTCGAGCGAATTGTGGCGGTTGTCGCCCATCATCCAGTAGTAGTCCATCCGGAACGTATAGGTGTCCGTCTTCTCCCCGTTGATGTAGATGCCGTCCTTGCGCTGCTCCAGCGTGTTACCTTCGTAGGCTTCGATGCAGCGGCTGTAGATGGGCAGGTTGTCTTCGGTCAGCGTGATGGTCGCGCCCTTGGCGGGAATCCAGACGGGGCCGTAGTCGTCGCGCGTCCACTTGGTGTAGAGGTTCAGCGGGTAGACGTCGCCCCCGTAGGCGGCAGGCTCGGGGACGATGCGGGCGATGAGCTTCTGGTTGGCCAGCAACGTGTCGTGCATCTTCTGCGTCAGCGGCAGGTGGTAGACAGGTGCCAGGCGGCCTTGGGCATCGCGGGCATCCAGGCTCATCGACGCCAGCACGGCTTGGCTTTCCGGGTCGTCGGGGAAGAGCCATTGGTCGTCCTTGCTGATGCCCAACTCGCGGAACATGGCTTCGGTGATGAGCGGGCCGGTGGTCTGCACGAAGTAGTTGAACTGCACGTTCTCCGGCACGGGCGTGGGCTGTCCGTTCAGGTAGACCCGTCCGTCGATGATTTGCAGCGTGTCGCCGGGCAGGCCGGTGCAACGCTTCACGTAGTTCTCGCGACGGTCCACGGGGCGCACCACGATGTCGCCATACATCTGCGGGTTGCTGCGTATCAGCTTGCGGCCTGCGTTGTAGTAGAGGTCATAGATGGCGCGTTGCTGTTCGCGGGTCAGGCTGTCCATCTCCACGGGGTTGGGGTAGAGGCGTTTGCCCTCGCGGTAGGCCAGGGTGTAGAAGTCCTCCATCTGGTGGTTCAGAGCCACGGTGTCGCCCGCGGGGAAGTTGAACACCACGATGTCGTGCAGTTTCACCTGCCCGAAGCCCTTCACGCGCTTGTAGTCCCAGTGCGGCCAATCCAGGTAGGACTTGCAGTTCAGCACGGGCAGCGTATGTTGCGTCAGCGGCATGGACAGCGGCGTGTTGGGCACGCGCGGGCCGTAGCTCACCTTGCTGACGTAGAGGAAGTCGCCCACCAGCAGCGACTTCTCCAGCGACGACGAGGGTATCTGGTAGTTCTGAAACAGGTAGATGTTGACAAAGTAGACGGCCACCAGCGCGAAGACGATGGCGTCCACCCAGCTCATCACGCTGCGCACGGCGGCGTTTCTGGACTTCTTCCAAAATCCCCAAGGGATGAATTTGGTGATGTAGATGTCGAAGATGAAGGGCACCACGATGAGGCCCCACCAGCTCTCCACCCACAGGAGGAACAACAGGTAGAGCAGGGTGACGATGCCGAATTTTATCCAGCGGCCTTTCCCCTTCTTCCGGGGGCGGTCCAGTTTCGGGTTATTGGTAAATTCCATGGTTTCTCAGGCTTTTAAGAAGGGGAACAAGTCTTCCATCGTCAGCAGTCCCGTGTGCTGCGCGGTGTATTCGGCGGCCAGCACGGCGCCCAGGGCGAAGCCGCCGCGGTTCTTGGCGTCGTGGGTGATGGTGATGCTGTCCGCGGCCGAGTCATAGCGGATGCTGTGGATGCCGGGCACTTCGCCGCGGCGTATGCAATGGATTGGCAGCTCCTCCGGGGCACATTGCGCGGTGCCGCTCACGGTGCCGTCCGGGGCCTGGAAGGTGCCTTTCACCCAGTGCGTCTTGCGGTCGAGGTTCTCCACGATGCCCTCGGCCAGGGTGATGGCGGTGCCGCTCGGCGCGTCCAGCTTGTGGATGTGGTGCGTCTCCTCCATCGTCACGTCATATTCGGGGAACTGGTTCATGATGCGGGCCAAGTATTTGTTGACGGCGGAGAAGATGGCCACGCCCAGGCTGAAGTTGCTGGACCAAAACAGCGTCTTGCCCCCCTCGGTGCAGAGGCGGCGCACCTCGTCGCCGTGGTCCTTCAGCCAGCCGGTGCTGCCGGACACCACCTTGACGCCCGCCTCGAAGGCACGCAGGTAGTTGCCGTAGGCGGCTTGCGGGTTGGTAAATTCGATGGCGACGTCCGCGCTCCGGAAGGCTTCCGAGGCAAAGTCCTGCTGGTTGTCCAGGTCGATGATGCTCACGATTTCGTGTCCACGGCTCCGGGCGATGCGTTCTATCTCCTTGCCCATCTTGCCGTAGCCTATCAATGCTATTTTCATTGTGCTCTATGATTGGTTGTTTATACTATGTGTCGCAAAGGTAGTGTTTTTCTTGCTTGCAGGGATAGGATTTCTCATATTTTAACCGCTGCGCGTGCGCGGCTGTGCACAAATTGGCGTATCTTTGGCCTGTGTAAACCCTAATCGACGGAGAAATATGAGAAAAGTGCCTAAATTCTTTAATACGGCGGGGCCGATACAGCCCGATATCCATTACAATGTGGAACCCCTGAGCCGCATGGATTTGGAAGAAGTGGAACAGCTGATTTACCAGCGGAAATACTTCGTGCTTCACGCACCCCGTCAGACGGGCAAGACATCGTGCCTGCTGGCCTTGCGCGACTACCTGAACGCACGGGGCGAGTTCATTGCGGTGTATGCAAATGTTGAGGCGGGGCAGGCGGCGCGCAACAATGTGGCGGAAGTGGTTCTTGCCACGGCTGCTGCCATTGCCGACAGGGTGGATACGTTGCGTGGCGGGAATGAGGCGGTCAAATTGTTGCGTGCAGTTCGTGAGTCCAATGAATCTGCCGGTGGATTGTTGACGGCTTTCATCCGTGCCCTTTGCGAATCCCTTCCGCTCCCCTTGGTGCTTTTCCTCGACGAGATAGACGCCTTGGTGGGCGACGGGTTGGTCAGCGTGCTGCGCCAGATTCGTGCCGGTTACGACCAGCGGCCCCTGCATTTCCCGCAAACCATCGTCTTGTGCGGGGTGCGCGATGTGCGGGACTACCGCATCGTGCTTTCCAACCAGGACATCGTGACGGGCGGTTCGGCCTTCAACATCAAGGCCAAGTCCTTGCGGCTGGGTAATCTGACCAAGGAAGAGATACACGACCTCTATATGCAGCACACGGCAGCCACGGGCCAGGAGTTTGATGAGGCTTGCTTCCCGATGATATGGGAAGCCACCGAGGGCCAGCCGTGGTTGGTGAATGCCTTGGGCTACGAGGTGACCATGGAAATACGGGAGAACCGCGATCGTAGCATCCGCATCATCCCGGAGATGATTTACCGTGCCCAGGAGAACATCATCTACCGCCGCGACACCCACATAGACATCCTGATAGACAAGCTCCGCGAAGACCGGGTGCGGCGGGTGATTGCGCCCATACTGGCCAATGAGGATGCGGAGGTTGAACACCATTTGTCGGACGATGACATCCAATACGTGGTGGATATGGGCTTGGTGGTGCGGGACAAGCCGTTGCGCATAGCCAATGCCATCTACAAGGAAATCATTCCGCGCGAACTGACCTGGGCGCGCCAGCAGACGCTCATCCAACAGGCGGCGTGGTATATCAACCCCGACAACAGCATCAATATGGAGAAACTGTTGCTGGACTTCCAGCAGTTCTTCCGCCAGAATGCCGATTCGTGGATAGAGCGTTTCGACTACAAGGAGAGCGGCCCGCAACTCTTGCTGCAAGCCTTCCTGCAACGGGTGGTGAACGGGGGCGGCTATATTGACCGCGAATATGGCCTGGGGCGCGGCAGGACAGACCTGCTCATCACAAAACCGCTGACCGACCATTATGGCGGTCCTTACCAGCGCATCGTATTGGAGTTGAAGATATTGCGCTCCAATGTGGAAGAGACCGTCCGCAAGGGCTTGGAGCAGACGGCAGGCTATATGGACAAATGTGGCGGCACCATCAACGAAGGTCATTTTATCTTGTTCGACCGTCGTCCCGGGCGTCCTTGGGAGGAGAAACTGTGGCATCGCACGGAGCAGTACGAAGGACGCGAGATTATGGTGTGGGGAATGTAGTATTTTTTACTATCCATCCAAGGAAAGGGCGGGCATGATATAGTTCAATGATAGTTGATTACCTATCTGAATATCAGTTTTTTATGCAGGTCCATCTTCCCCCATATCCCCGCCCGCGCTTACCCATACCCCCGCCCGTGCTTGCCCGTACCCCCGCCCGCGCCCGGCGGTACCGCCAAGCGCGGGCGGGGACATACTCCATTCCGCTTGTCAAATAGAATTATCTCTTCGCTCAAGGCTTCCGTCCGTAGTTCCGGCGGATAATCGTGATACGGGAAAGTCCCTTGTCCAATCGGATTAAATCCTCGTCGTTGAAGCGGCGTAGCTTGAAGCAGAGTAGCAGCTCGGTCGTGCCTAAGATAAGTCCGAGCAGCCCGTAGACGTAGATGTAGCCGTTGCCGATGCAGAAACCATGCACGGCGGGCAGCACGCCCAGCAGGAGGGAGGGCAGCAGGGACCAAAGACGGAAGTTCTTTAGCGGGACGGGCTGTTTCGGAAGAAAGCCCAGAAAAGAGTAACCGAAATAGAAGCGTAAATTCTTTAGCCTGCGCCCGTTCAGGAAATATATCAGCAAGCTTTGTAAGAGCAAGTATGCCAGGAACATAATTGCAAGCTTCAGCCAAAAGGAGGGCAATGCCCAATAGGTGTGTGTATAGAAACCAAGATTGTAGGCCGTGGCTTCTTCCCAAATGTAAACGAAGAGCAGGGTGTCTCCGAAGAAATAGAGTATCCAGAGGACGAGGATGAGCAGAGTAAGTTTGGTGAGATTAAGTTTCACCTCCGAGCCATCCTTTCGGGGCAAAGTGGATGTTTGATTCCGAGTAGTTTCCATTATCGTTGTTTTTTTATTCCATTACTTTTTTCCATAATTCCGCCGGATGACCGTGGCCTCGTAGGGCTTTTTGCCTTCTTGAACCAAGTCCTCTCCATCAAAGCGGCGCAGCTTGAACCAATAAATCACATCGTATGAGCTGAGGAGCAGGCCCATCAGCCCAAAAGTGTAAATGCCGCCATTGCCCGTGCAATACCCGTGGATGAGCGGCAAGACGCCCACCAGGAGGGCGGGGAGTAGCAGGACGGGGCGGAATTTTTTCAGGGGGATGGCTTTGGCCGGATAATACCCGGTGGCATTGAATTGGAAACGCCAGCCGATTTTGTCCATTTTGCGCCCTTGGGAGAAATAGAAAAACACCCACTGGATGAGGGTATAGCAGAGCGAGGCGCCCAGCAAGTTCAAGAATACGCCTGCGTATGTCCAGTGTTGGCGGACATGGCGGTCGAATGCCGGGAAGGAAATCTCGTCCCAAATGTAGAGGAACAGCAGGGTGCCCCCGATGAAGAACAGCAGCATGGTTGGCACGAGGATGATAAAGATGCTGCTTTTGGGAAGCCTTATCTTTATTCCGTTCTTCGGGGAAATGATGGAGTTTGGGGTCATTGTTTCCATAGGGTTGATTCTGTTTTTTGGGTGTTGTTTTTTGTCAGTTCATCAAAGTCGCGATAAATTCGCCTACCCCCATCCCGAGGAAGAAGCAGCAGGCCAATGAGGCCAGGCCGATGGCTGTCAGCGCGAGTGTACGGGTCCATTCATTCTTGTAAGTCATAATCATTTATGGTGTTAAGTGATACATCTGTTTTCGTTTCACGATGCAAAGATACGCTGTCCGAAGCCTGTCCCTACGTTAACGCTACGTTATTTTTACGTTAACGTGTGTCCGTGAGCGGGAAATATCTGTATCTTTGTCCGCGTTATGAAGAAATCCGTTTATATCGTTCTCACCCTCGTCGCCGCTTTCGCCGCCCTGTTCTTCCTGGGCTACTGGATGGGGTGGGGCATCACGCTGAACCGCGCCAATGTGGAGCGGCGCATCCACGAGGCTTGGTGCCGCACGGACGACCGCCGGGCGCAGGACCCTTCGTGTCGCCTGGACAGCGTGTTCACCCGCAAGCTGGCAGACCTGAACTTCCGCCGCCTGAAGTTCCACCTGGATACGGTGGCCCTGGCGGACAGCACGGTGCGCCTCCGCTCCGACCTGCGCTACTATGCCGACTATGCGCGCGAGCTGGAGGAGAGCCGCACGTTCGTCATTCCCTTGGGCGACGGCGAGCGGGGCGTGCGGGCGTACATCGTCAACCTGCGTGCCGAGTCCGTGGGCGGGCAGCTCTATTACTCCATCGGTTCGCTGATTTTCCTCTGCCTGGTGCTGTGGGGTGTGCTGAAGCAGCGCGAGATTATCCAAGGGCAGGACAAGCTGGCGCGGATGCGCGAGGATTTCTCCTACGCGATGATACACGACATGAAGACGCCGCTCAGCACCATCATCATGGGGCTCAAAGTTCTGCGGAGCGGGCGGCTTGATGCCTCGGAAGAGAAGAAACAGCGGAACTTTGACATCCTGGAGGGCGAGGCGGCCCATCTGCTGGCCCTGACCAACAAGGTGCTGACCCTCTCGAAGCTGGAGCACGAGATGCTGTTGCTGCATCCGGAGTTCATCGCCCTGCGCCCCCTGGTGGACGACCTGGTGCAGACCTTCACCGCCAAGGCGCAGAAGCCCGTCACCTTCCGCACGGACCTGCGGGCGGAGGCCGTCTTTGCCGACGGGGAATTTCTGAAAGAGGCCATCGCCAACCTGCTGGACAACGCGCTGAAGTACTCCAAGGACAGCGTGGAGATACGCATCACCTCCGTGGAAGAGGAGGGCTACACCCGCATCGCCGTGCGCGACAACGGCATCGGCATCCCCCTCTCCGCGCAGGCCGGCATCTTCGACAAGTTCGAGCGCGTCTTGCCCGCCGACGACGGCCGCGGGAAGAAAATCGCGGGCTTCGGCCTGGGCCTGAGCTACGTGATGAACGTGGTGCGCGAGCACGGGGGCTACGTCACCGTGGAGAGCGTCGAGGGCAAGTTCAGCGAGTTCACCCTGTCGCTCCCCCTGCCCGAGGAGGGCGCGGAGGAGGCATGACGCCCCGGTGGCAAAGATTCTTCCCCGAAAGTTGGCAGTCTGCCTAAATTCCTTTATCTTTGACACCCGTAAACCAATGTGACAGGTACTATGGAACAACTGCTGCATTACGTCTGGCGGCATCGCATCTATCCTTTGCAGCCTCTGCAGACCACGGACGGGCAACCGCTGGAGGTCATCGACCCGGGTTTGCCCAACACGCACGCGGGGCCCGACTTCTTCAACGCCAAGGTGAAGCTGGGCGACACGCTCTGGGCGGGCGACGTGGAGGTGCACGACCGCGCCTCGGACTGGCTGCGCCACGGGCATGACCGCGACCGGGCTTACGACCGCGTGGTGTTGCACGTGGTGGGCGAGGCCGACTGCGACGTGTACCGCACCAACGGCGAACGCATTCCCCAGTTGCTGTTGCCCTGTCCCGACGGGGTGCGGCAAAGGTACGACGAGTTGCGTGCCTCGGACATTGTGCCCCCGTGTCACGACGTGCTGGCCACGCTGCCCCTGCTGAAGGTTCACGCCTGGCTGTCCTCCCTGCTGGTGGAGCGGCTCATGCAGAAGGCCGAAGCCATCGGGCAGCGGCTGGAGCGTTGCGGGCGCAGTTGGGAAGACGCCTTCTTCGTCACCTTGGCGCGCAACTTCGGCTTCGGGGTGAACGGCGACGCCTTCGAAGCCTGGGCCTTGCGCCTGCCCCTGCGAGCTGTGGACAAGCACCGGGACAACCTCTTCCAGGTGGAAGCCTTCTTCTTCGGGATGGCGGGCCTGCTGGACGACGAGGCGTCGGGCTATGGGCAGGACCTGCGGCGGGAGTTCGCCTACCTGCAACACAAGTTCGGCCTGTCTGCCCCGGTGGCGCACGAGCAATGGCGTTTCCTGCGCCTGCGTCCGGGCAACTTTCCCCACGTGCGCTTGGCACAGCTGGCCTACCTGTACCACCATGAAGAGGGGTTGTTCTCGCGCGTGGTGGAGGCGGAGTCGTTGGAGGAGGTGCGGCGTCTGTTCGTCGTGCGCACGTCCGGCTTTTGGACGGACCACTTCAACTTCCGCAAGGAGTCGCCGCATAGCGAGAAAGCGTTGGGCATGGGTGCCGTGAACCTCATTGTGCTGAACACGGTGGTTCCTGTCCTCTATGCCTACGGGCGATACCGGTCCGATGAACGGCTGTGCGAGCGGGCATCCTGTTTCCTGGAGCAACTCAAGGCCGAGGACAACAGTATCATCCGCCGCTGGGCCAATGCCGGGTTGCCGGTGCACACGGCAGCCGATTCGCAGGCATTGCTCCAGTTGCAGAAAGCCTATTGCGACAAGCGCGACTGCCTGCGGTGCAGCTTCGGCTATGAATACCTGAAAGCCCGTGGCGCCAACCGTTAGCCATTAATCATTAACCATTAACATTATACTTTATGAACGAACTCTTATCCATCGTAGCCCATTTCCACCCGCAAGGGACAGTGAACGAAATACGTCCTTTGGGCAGCGGGTTGATTAACGATACCTACAAGGTAATCACCGCCGAGGCCGACGCGCCCGACTATGTGCTGCAGCGCATCAACCACGCCATCTTCCAGGACGTGGACGGCCTGCAACGCAACATCGAGGCCGTCACCTCCCACATCCGCCGCAAGCTGGAGGCCCGGGGCGAGACGGACATCGACCGCAAGGTGTTGCACTTCCTCCAGGCCGACAACGGCAAGACCTATTGGAAAGAAGGCGATGCCTACTGGCGCGTGATGGTCTTCATCCCCCGTGCCAAGACCTACGAGACGGTCAATCCCGAATATTCTTATTGTGCGGGCAAGGCCTTCGGGCAGTTCGAGGCGATGCTGGCCGATGTCACCGAGCCGCTGGTGGAGACCATCCCCGACTTTCATAACATGGAGTTGCGCCTGCGCCAGCTTCGCGAGGCCGTCAGCGCCGATGCCGCCGGACGGGTCAAGGAAGTGTCCCGTTACCTGGAGGAAATCGAACGCCATGCCGACGAGATGTGCAAGGCCGAACGCCTGCACCGCGAGGGCGTGCTGCCCAAGCGCATCTGCCACTGCGACACGAAGGTGAACAACATGATGTTCGACGAGGACGGCAGCGTGCTCTGCGTCATCGACCTGGACACCGTGATGCCCTCTTACGTCTTCTCGGACTACGGCGACTTCCTCCGCTCCGCCGCCAACACCGGCGCCGAGGACGACCGCAACCTGGACAACGTGTCGTTCAACATGGACATCTTCCGCGCCTTCACGCGCGGCTATCTGGAGTCGGCTCGCTCGTTCCTCCTGCCCGTCGAGGTGGAGAACCTGCCCTATGCCGCCGCCCTCTTCCCCTATATGCAGTGCGTCCGCTTCCTGGCGGATTACCTCAACGGCGACACATATTATAAAATAGCTTACCCGGAGCACAACCTGGTGCGCACCGCCGCCCAGTTCAAGCTGTGGCAAAGCGTGGAGGAGCATCAGGACGAGATGCGGGCGTTCATTAACGAATGTATGGCGTGATGAACGAGTTGAAGGTAAAGAAAGTCAGCGCGGCCAGTGTGCCGCCTGAAGCCATCCCCGCGTTGCTGGACGAGGAGAAGGTGGATTTCACCGCCGTGGATGTCGTCAACTGGAAGGACTATCCGTATCGCCCTTCGGTGCAGTTCCGCCTGGCCCATACGGGCGATTCGTTGCTCTTGCACTTCAAGGTGCGCGAGGCTTCCGTGCGTGCCGTGGCCGCTGCGGACAACGGCCGGGTGTGGGAAGATTCCTGCGTGGAGTTCTTCTCCATCCCTGCGGGCGATGGTGTCTATTATAACTTGGAGTGCAACTGCGCCGGGACGTTGCTGGTGGGCGGCGGTGCCGGGCGCAAGGACCGCAGGCACGCCCCGCAGGCGGTGCTGGACCGCGTGCAACGCTGGGCTTCGTTGGGACGTCAGCCTTTTGCCGAGCGAGTGGGCGAGTGTTCGTGGGAAGTGGTGCTCATCATTCCCGCCTCCACGTTCTTCCTGCACGACCTGGGCACCTTCTCGGGACGCGATGTGCCTGCCAACTTCTATAAGTGCGGCGACCTGCTGCAGACCCCGCATTTCCTGTCGTGGAATCCCATCGGGCTGGAGACGCCCAACTTCCACTGCCCGCAGTTCTTCGGCCTGCTGCATTTCGAGAAATAAGGGAGCGGAGGATTCCCGGTTCTTTTTGTAGAATAATAAGAGGCGTGGACTTGATGGTTCGCGCCTCTTTTTGTGTCCCCGCGTCAGCCGATGCAACTCGCCACGCCGAAGGCGGTGGCTATCGCGCTCAGCACGCTCAGCAGCGTCTGCAGGATGAATTTCCAAGTTTCTTTCTTCTTCATGCCGTTTGATGGTTTTTGATGGTTAGACAAATCCTATTTTTTCAGACATAAGGACATGTTATTTTTTAGACATAAGAACATAGGGACATATTTTTCTTTTTAAGACATAGGAGCATATTTTTCTTTCTGATGGATGGAAACGGAATATGTTTCCTATGTTCCTATGTCTAAAAAATATGTCAAATATGTTCCTATGTCAAAAATCAGCCGAAGGAGCCATCCTCGCCTCCGCCGGTGCCGCCCGTGCCTTCTTCCTCCTCCTGCAGGGCAGCGTCATAGGGTATCCACTCCAGGTTCGTGGGTACGAGCGTGCGGGTGGCGGTGCTGCCCTTGGTCATGGCACCCTCGCGCTGCGGCACAAACTGCACGCGGACGGCCCTCACCTGCTTCTGGAAGTCGAAGTCCGCCTCCTGCTCCACGCCCTTGCTGTCCAAGGTGTAGCGGAAGGTGCCCAGCCCGTCCAGGCGGACGCTCTTGCCCTGCGCCATGTAGTCGGCCATCACGCCCGGCAGCTCGCCCAGCACGGCCATCACGTCCGCGTAGGTCACGGTGCACATCTGGCTCAGCCGCTTGGCCACCTTCTTCACGGGCACCGGCTGGCCCATCACCACGGCGCTGGGATACCACACGCCGAACTTCTTGTTGTAGGTCTTTCTGTAGAAACTCATAGTCAGTGTTTAGTGTTTAGGGGTTAGTGATTAGTGTTCAGTGTTCAGTGATTAGTGATTGGCTCGCGATGCTCATCGCTCATCACTCAACGCTAAGCGCTTGATCTTGCATTGTCTTGGCCTTGACGCTGCAAAGGTAAGGGCAATGTGCGGGGAAGCCAAAAGACGGGAGGCGGTAAGGGTACGGTTTCCTGTAAGGATTTTGGAAAATTATATTTTGATATTGATAATCAATTAAATAAGGGAAGAAACTGAAACTAAATGATGATTTTCCTCTTTTGACGAAAACACGAGAAAGCGTTTTTCGTCAGGCATTACATTACATTTCATTACAGTTAGCCAAAAACAAAACCTGCCAAAAACTCATTTTATAGAATTATATTATATATATTATATAATATATATAA
>CASEYC010000114.1 GCA_949292025.1 uncultured Bacteroides sp.
GTACTTGTGCCCCTTCTCGGGATTCAGGCGGCGGTTGATGAACTTCTCGTTGTACTCCTTGATGTTGCGCACGTGGGCCGCCTTCAGCAGGTCGTAGCGCGTGTCCATCTCCACACAGATGGAGTTCAGCGTCTGCACCACCTTGGTGACGTCGGTAATGATGGGTTCGGCCTCGTCGGGCAGCTTGGCCAGGAAGTGGTGCTCGATGAAGGAGTAGATGCTGAACTCCACCTTCTTGGGATCGACGAGCACAAACTTCAGCTCGGCGGGGTGCTTCTTGTAGAGCAGCGAGGTGATGATGGCGTTCAGGCCGACGGACTTACCCTGACCTGTGGCACCAGCCACCAGCACGTGGGGCATCTTGGCCAGGTCCACCATGAACACCTCGTTCGTGATGGTCTTGCCCAGGGCGATGGGCAGCTCGTAGGTCGATTCCTGGAACTTCTTGCTGCCGATGATGCTCTGCCCCGACACGATTTTGGGGTTCGAGTTGGGCACCTCGATACCGATGGTACCCTTGCCCGGTATGGGCGCGATGATGCGGATGCCCAGCGCCGAGAGGCTCAGGGCGATGTCGTCCTCCAGTCCGCGTATCTTCGAGATGCGCACACCCTGTTCGGGAGTGATTTCGTAAAGCGTCACCGTGGGTCCCACCGTCGCCTTGATGGAACTGATTTCAATGCCGAAGCTGCGCAGCGTGCTCACGATCTTGTCCTTGTTGGCATTCTGCTCGTCCATGTCGATGGTAGGCTCGGCGTTGTCGTAGTGCTTCATCAGGTCCAGCGTGGGAAAGTGATAGTTCTCCAGGTCGAGGCGCGGGTTGTAGGGCTCCAGCTCGGGTCCCTGGTATTCCTCGTCCTCGCGTGCCTCCACCTCAAAGGCCGGTTCGGCAGCAGGTTCGGGGGCGGCCATTTCGGGTTCGGCCGTCTCCACCGTCATGGCCACGTCGCCTCCGTTCGTGCGCGGAGCAGGTGCCGTGCGGGGCAGGTCGTCCAGGTCGAGCGATATCTCGTGCGAGGCTTCAGCCTCGGGTTCTTCCATTTCAGGTTCGGGGTCCTCTTCGGGCTCCTCGTGTTTGGGGGCTTCCGGCTCTTCCTCCTCCTTCACGGGTTGGGGCGCAGGCGTCGGTTCGGGTCGGCGGCGTGCGTCGGCCGTCCACGAGGTGGTAAACTCCTCGGGCACCTCGCCCTCTGCTTTCTCCTGTCCGTCTTTCTTCTTTTTCAGGAAGTTCAGGGCAAAGACACCGCGCAGCCACACGATGGTTTGCGCACTGAGGTAAATGAAGAAGCAGATGGCCGTCACCAGCAGCAGCAACCACACACCCGGCACGCCGACTTGCGACTCCAGCCAGCGGCCCACGTTGTAGCCGTGCATACCGCCCAGATAGATGAACGAGTCGGCATAGAAGCTGGCAAAGGCAAAGCCGAAGAACACCGAGAACCACACCAGCAGCAGCGTGCAGCAGATGAACCAGTGCCTCAGCCGCAGGTGTCGCACCTTCATGAGCTTCAGCCCGGCCGCGGCCATGAACACCAGGATGAAGAACGAGGCCACGCCGAAGCAGTCGTTAATGAGGTAGCTGGCCAGCTGTGCGCCACGCGAGCCCGCATAGTTTTTCACGCCGTTGTTCACCGCCATGAGGTCTTCGGAGCGCCCCGAGTCGATGACGCTCTGGTCCGCCGCCCCTGTGAAGAAGAACGACATGAAGGCCAACAGCAGATAGACGGAGAAAATGACGAGCATCAGGCCCACGATGAAGCGCAGCGTCTCGTTGTGCCAGGCGGCCGCCACCTTGCGGAAGAAGGAGGGCGATGCCGCCGTGTCTTTTTTATCTTTGTCCGATTTGTCTTTTTCTCTTTTCATTGTCTTTACTAGTAATGTCTGTTTGTATGGGTTTTCCTTGTTTTTTGGCAGTACAAAAATACGGAAAAATAGGCGGAGAGACAAACGAAAAATCAAGTTTTCGGGGCCTCTTTTCCGAAGCACATCCATAAATATTACAAATACACTGGTTATCAACCTGTTGCAACAGCATTTTTAAGCCTCCAAAAACATTTTTTCTTTTCATACACCCCGCCATACGGACTCGCGCCTCCTGCCTGCATCTTCTCTCCTCGCCCAACTCGGAATTACAGATTCCAGTTTCCCGATAATGAAAACTGTCATTGCAGAAAAATGCCAATCCCCTTACAGTTGACAGTTGACAGTTAATGAAATTCCAGCGGGAGAACTAGTAATTATAGTTTATATTATATATATATATTTATATATATAA
>CASEYC010000115.1 GCA_949292025.1 uncultured Bacteroides sp.
ATTGTGAAAGAAGCCATCATCAACAACAGCGACTGCAAGATTCTGCTTGACCAGCGGAAATACATGAACAAGTTCGACCAGATACAGAAACTGCTTGGACTGACGGACAAGGAAAAGGGACAGATCCTCTCCATCAACCAGGCGAACCGCCCGGGGAATGCCTACCGCGAGGTATGGATCGGGCTGGGCGGCACCCGTTCTGCCGTGTACGCCACGGAGGTAAGCGAAGAAGAGTACATGGTATATACGACGGAGGAATCCGAGAAACTGGAACTGCAACGGCTGGCGGACGGGCTGGACGGCGACCTGGAGCTTGCCGTGCGCCGCCTTGCCGGAAAAAGACGCGATGAAAAGAAACAACCCTAAAAACAGAGACAATCATGAAAAAGAACAGACAACTGCCGAAACTGGCCGCCTGCCTCATGGGGGCGGCAGCCCTGATGCTGCAAGGATGCGCGGACATCAAGGAACCGCAAACGGAAAAGCTGTGCGGCCCGTGGACAAGCGTGGAAGGAAAACCCGACGTGCTGGTCTACCGTGAAGGGGACTCCTACAAGGTGACGGTGTTCGCCCGCAGCGGGAAGACACGCCGCCTGAGACCGCAGACCTACCTGCTGGTGGAAGAGGGCGGGAACCTCTTCATCAACACCGGCTGCCGCATTGATGTGGCCTACAACGAGGCTGCCGACGTGCTGACCTTCTCACCGGGAGGCGACTATGTGCGGAAGGAGGTACAGCCATGAGGACCGGAAAGATCCTGGCATTCGGCCTGGCGGTGGCGCTCGGCACGTCCACCGCACAGGCACAGTGGGTGGTGAGCGACCCCGGGAACCTTGCCCAGGGCATCATCAACATGGCGGAGAACATCGCCCACACCTCGAAGACGGCCGTGAACACGGCGGAGAGCTTTGCAGAGACCGTGAAGATCTACGAGCAGGCCAAACGCTATTACGATGCGCTGAAAAGCGTGAACAACCTGGTGCGTGACGCCCGCAAGGTGCAGGAAATCATCCTGATGACCGGCGAGGTGTCGGACATCTACGTGACGAACTTCGGGAAGATGATGGACGACGAGAACTTCTCCCCGGAGGAACTGGACGCCATCGCCTCCGGCTACACGAAGCTGCTGGAAGAGAGCAACGGCGTGCTGCAGGACCTGAAACAGGTGATCAACGTGAGCACGCTCTCCATGACGGACAAGGACCGCATGGACGTGATGGACGGATGCTACCGCAGCATGCGCCGTTACCGGAACCTGGTGGGCTATTACACGAACCGCAACATCGCCGTCAGTTTCCTGCGTGCCCGGAAGAAGAACGACCTGGACCGCGTGATGCGGCTCTACGGGAAGTCAGACGCCAAATACTGGTAGCCCATGACGTTGCTTTCGATCGACTTCACCAACCTGCACACCGTGCTGGAAAGCCTCTATGAGGAGATGATGCCCCTGTGCGGTGACATGCTCGCCGTGTCGAAAGGGCTTGCCGGGCTGGGCGCCCTGTTCTATGTGGCCGTCCGTGTATGGCAGTCGCTGGC
>CASEYC010000116.1 GCA_949292025.1 uncultured Bacteroides sp.
ACAGAAAATATTCGTAATTTTGTCTTGGGTAATCATATGGCATTATTTCATTAACTTGTTATTTGTCAGATATAAAGTTACGAAAAATACTTGTGATTACCTATCTTTTTTAGAACTTTATTATCCCGAACTCACGTATATGTAGTCCGCCGATATCCCTTGAACCGCGGCATTCCTCCATGCGGCAAGCCCGAAATCTATCCCTGCATTTTGCGCACACTGGCAGTCGTAGAGGGTATCGCCTATATAAAGAGCATCCCCGGCATGTATTCGGGCTACATTCAGATAGGTCAGCAATGGGTCAGGATAAGGTTTGGGGCGAGCGGCGTCTTCCACACATATCACAGTGCTGAAATAACCGGACAATGCAAACGGGGCGGCAAAATCAGCCGTGTATTCGTGTCGGGTCTTCGATGTGACTATGCCCAGTTTGCAGCCATTCGCCTTCAGGCTATCCAATAACTCCGGGATACCGTCGAAGAGGCGGATGCGGGATTTGTATTTCAGCAGGTGTTCATTCCACCTGTCGTTGGCACGTTCCGTGTCCGTTATGCCCAATTTGCGCAAGGTCACGCTGCCCGGTATGCCAAGCGCGAATTTCAGTTCCTGCTTTCCGATGTCCTTATGCAGCATTTCACGCACGGTATCTTGCAGGCTTCGCAGTATAGCCTCTTCCGTATCAATCAACGTGCCGTCGATATCGAACAGGATATGCTTGTACTTACTCATTGCCTTCTATTTGTTTGATTACACGGCAAGGATTGCCCACCGCCACGCAGTTGGCGGGAATGGAACGGGTCACTACGCTGCCTGCCCCGATGACACTGTTCTTGCCAATCGTCACTCCGGGCAACAGGATGGCACCTCCGCCAATCCACACACCGTCTTCTATCTTGACGGGCAAGGCGTAGGTGCGGCAGATTTCCTCGCCTTCCGCCCAGTCCTGCACCATTCGTTCGCCTACTTTTGTGGAGTGGGTGGCGGTATATATCTGCACATTAGGAGCAATCAGCACATGGCTGCCGATGTCAATGCGGTTGTTGTCCACGAACGTGCAGTTCATGTTGATAATCACTTTGTCGCCAATGAAAATATGCTTTCCGTATTCACAATGGAAATCAATGTCCACATGCACGCCCTTTCCCATGCTGCCGAACATCTCGCGCAACAAGGCTTGCTTGCGCTCCGTGTCGGCATAATCCGTGGCATTGAACTGTGCCAGCAGCCACCTTGTGCGCAAGATTGTCTCTACTATCTTCGGGTCCCTGCTTCCTATGAAAGGTTCGCCCGCCAGGCATTTCTCGTATTCTGTTTTCATCATACTATGTAGTTTAATCCATCTGCAAAGATAGCAGCAATGTCTGATTTTGGATTTACCATAGATTAAAAAAGTTTATTGGCTCTTATGCGGCTCAATGATTGTGGCGTAATGCCCAGGAAGGAAGCTATATATCCCAGGTTCACCCTCTGGAGAAGTTCGGGACATTCCTGGGTCAAATGTTCATAACGCTCTTGGGCAGACCAATTCAACCGGCGGATATGCATGTCCTGCAAATGGAGGAAGTTTTCTTGCTGCAACACTCGCATCCAGTTGGCAAGGTCGATGTAAGAGCGATACAGTTCATCCAGTTGCTCCACGGAAATAGAATAGGCTGTGGTTTCTTCCAATGTCTCCACATACTCAAAGCCGGCCGTATGGCGGTATAGGTCCCATGAGCCACAGGCTGCATCGCCTTCTTGGGAAAACCATGTCGTGATTTGTTTTCCATTATGCAACACATAAGAGCGCGTGATGCCTTTTTCAATGAAATAGACCTTCCTGTCCAGTTTTCCGGCATGGATGATGGTTGTCTTTGCCGGGAATACCCGTCTCTCGAAAAGACACACCAGTGCCTCCAAGGCTTCGTCCGAAACCGGATAATACGTCCTTATCTTTCTGATGATATTCTCCATAAACTTGTTCTTTTTGCAAAAGTACAAAATGAAATCATGAGCAAGAGGAGATTATCCCGATTTAGTTTCGTACTTTTGCACTACAAAGAACAGAATATGATTAGAACCATAGGACTTGCAGACTATCCACGTTTGATGGAGATTTGGGAAAGCGCGGTGCTGCATACGCACGATTTCCTGACAGAAGATGATTTCTTGTACTACAAAGGGCTTGTGCCCTCCTATTTCCCCCAAGTCGCCTTGCTGGGATATGAGCAAGACGGACGGCTGACGGGATTCATCGGCACGGCCGGGGACAATATAGAAATGTTGTTCATCGACAATGACCACCGTGGGGAAGGAATTGGCAAAGCGCTGGTTTCCCACGTCCTGCGTGAAGCTGGTGTGACCAAAGTGGACGTGAACGCGCAAAACGCACAGGCGGTCGGCTTCTATGAGCATTTGGGGTTCCGCACTGTGGCAGAGTCTGACTGGGACAGTGAAGGGAAGCCCTATCCTACTATACTGCACATGGTTATGGGGTAGCAACCTTCATTCCCCTAAAATCCGCTTGACGTGCTGGCGCAGGATGTGGAAGGCCGGCTCGGCCATGGCACCATGGTCATAACCGCCAATCTCATAGAGGTACGTTTCGGGGTGTCCTGCCAGTTTCATCATGCGCCACATGTAGGCATTTTCTTCATAGCGTCCAAAAAGTTCAATCTCCCGGTCGCCCGTGATGAGCACCAGGGGCGGAGCATCCTTGCGGACGTGGAACAGGGGCGCATACCGGTCAATGGTTGGCTGCAGGTTGGGGATGCCCTGCATCTGTCTGTACGCAAAGTGGCTGATCATCTGTCCGCTGAAAGGAATCAGTCCGGCTATGGAATCCGCATCCACGTCATACTTGGCCAGCCATGTCTTGTCCAACCCTAACATGGTGGTCAAATAGCCGCCGGCGGAATGACCAGAGATGAATATCTTCCGGCTATTGCCATTGTATTTTCCGACTTCGCGGAACGTCCACGCCACTGCCTGAGCAGCATCGTCCAAGCAAGCAGCGATATCCACCTTGGGCAACAGGCGATAGTTCACTGCCACAACCACCATGCCGCAATCCTGCAACTTTCCGGGGATGCTTTTGTTCCCGCTCGTCAATCCTCCGCCGTGGAACCAGACCACGACGGGACAATCCGTCAGATTTTCGGGATAATACACATCCAACTTGCAGCGCTCCCGGGCGTAGGCGTCGTCCGACCGCGTATACGAAATATCCGTGACTGTCTTATACACAACCTGTCGCTCCTGGGCGGGGAGCAGGGAAGAAAGGAGGATGCCCAACAAAAGTAAAAGGCTCTTTTTCATACACCACATACATTCAAGATTCTACAATCATTTTATCAACGGCTAAAGTTACGGACTATTGCCAAAAGTGGATGTATAATTAACAACAATTCGTACACTTGCATACAAAAAGCCGGGGCACCCTCCTTGGCACCCCGGCTCCCACACAATTTTATCCTATTTATTTCAAAGATGGAACTTCATCTCTTGTGATGACGCGCTCGTCTTCCACTACTGCCTGCCACCATGCGGCGTCGGCGTGGATATGGCCGTCTTCGGCGAAGGCGGGCGCGGAGATGTCGTTCGTGCGGTCGTAGTCATACCAGGGGATGAACCACAGCCATTGCGCGCCGGCTTCCCACTGCTCGGCAATTTGTGGTACATCACCACATTCGGTCAGAGCCACTAATTTGTCTGGCCAATTTTCTTTCAGGAAATCATAATAGTCCACACAGGTGGCCAGCGGGTCTTCCATATCATCGCCATAGATGTCGTAACCCACCACATCCACGTATGCATCTCCTGGATACCAATTCAAACTTTCGGAAAGTTCCTCATTCCAAGCTACGGCAGCAGTCCATACCCAAATAAGGTTGTTCAGTCCTTTTTCTTGGAAGCGGTTATACATTATACGCCATAATGTCTTGCAACTTTCGGCATCCATTCCCCACCAGAACCATTTGCCTCCGGCTTCATGCAGTGGACGCCAAATGACAGGGATATTTTTATCCTTCAACAATAACAAATAGTCAGCCACTCTATCAATGTCAGCCATCATTTGAGCATATTCGTCAGAAGCCGGGTCATTGATTTTACGAACATCAAAGCTGGTCTGGCCAGGTTCTGTACCTGGTGAAGTTGTATGGTTCGTGCCGTCATTGGCCGGCATGTTCCAATGCCACATGGCTGATACGATACCATTCTGATTCCACCAATCCTCCAAGAATGCAGTTTGCGAATAGTCTATCCAACTGCCGGGTTCGGACGCATAGAGATGGATATAGTCCACGCAATTGATGGCCGGATATTTCCCTGTCTTGGTGTAAACCCAATAAGCCTCATTCGTATTCCATGATACATTGGCCATCGCGCCGGACAGGATTTGCTTGCCGTTTATTCCCTCCAAGTAAGCCATCAGGTTGGCGGCCTCCGGCGTGAGTTCGGTGACCGGCACTTCTGTGCGGCAGCTGAAGGTGACCACGTAGTCCTCGGTCGATACGTATCCGCCCACCGACTGGATGGCACCGGCAGCCAGGCGCACTTCGTAGTCGTTGCCCGTAGAGGCGTCCACGTTCAGCAAGACTTCGTCGCCGATGGCGGCCACGGCGTTGGTAGCCGTGCCGTTCACCGTGATTTTGCTCTTGTCGCGCAGCCAGATGTCTTGTCCGAAGCCGAAGCGCACGACGACGGTGCCGGGCAGCACGTTCCCGTTGGCCGAGGGGTAGACGGAGGTCTGCGCCAGCGGCGTTTGGTCCTCGACGACGCCGTATCTCTTCAGGTCGTCGTCTGCGCAAGCCCCGAAGAGGAGGCTCGACAGGACTAAAAGTAAGTTAAGCATGGTATGTTTCATAATCATGTTTCTGTTTTAAAAGGGTTATTCAATGGGGTCAAGGCGCAGGTTGTCCACGCAGACGCCAGCGGGGATGTTGCCGCCGTACAGGCCGTTTGTGGCACTTCCGATGGTGAGGTCGCCGGTCAGTTCGCTCTTGATGTCGGCAATGTTGCGCGTCACGGTAATCCACTTTCCGTTGGTCGTTTCGGGCAGCAAGCCTTCGCCTACCCACAGCCAGTTGTCGCCAAGGACAATCTGCATGGTGGCTGCCGAAGCGCCCGTCACGCCTTCTTCAATCAGCAGGTCGAACTTGAAGGCATAGTTTTCGATACCACTGATGGTGCCGAAGTCCTTGTGGTTGCAGTTGACGAACCAGATGTCTCCGGCCACGGTCTCGGCCAGGCGGCAGTAGATGTTCCCGTTGGCTTCCGTCGGGAACTCCAGCACGACGCCCGTCGTCCAGCTTCCGTCCCACGACGAGTTGTGGCTCCCGTCATCTTCGAAGTCGTTCAGCACGATGGTCTGGTCCGTGATGGGGTCGCGCAGGTCCGTGTCGCCGTCTTCCACCCAAACCTGGGTAAACAGGCTGACCTTGGTGACGATGTAGTCATGTCCGGAGATAACCAGGTTGTTGCTGCCCAACGCCGCAATCATGTCGGCCGTGAAGGTGCGCATGTAGTATCCGGCGGCTATTTCGTCGGCGGTCAGGTCGAAGTATTCCAGTTCCGGCGTCAGTCCCGGCCATCCGTCAGCCGTGCTCTTCAGCGAGCCTTGCGCGCCGCTGGCTGCATCGGTGAAGTAAACGCGGATGATGTCGCCTTCCTTGATGCCGGTCAGTTTCGAGGCTTCAATCTGCATGCTGCCCCAGTTGCCGATGTCTACGGGCTCGCCTTCGTACAGCGTCACTTCGCTCTCTACCCACGTGCCGCCTCCGGCGCCTTCAATGACTTCTATCGCCGGCAGTTCCAGGGTAGTCCCGTTCTTGAAGGTCAGCGTCACGCTGACGCCTTCGCCCAAGGGGGCGTCCATCGGCAGCAGGATGCGGATGGCGTCCGTCGTCTTGCGCGACATCTCGATGGCGGGGATGACCAACGATTCGCCGTCTTTAGCTAAGGTCACGGCGTCCACCAGCAGCAGGTCGCGGCCTTCGATGGTCATTTCCGTGCCCGTCACGGCTCCCTCGTCGTCCGTATAGTTATACTGCGCGAACGCGGGTTGTGCCTGGCGGATGGTCTGTCGGCTCTGCGCCTCCTCGCCTTCCGCCCGCACGATGAGGGGCGCTTCGGTGTCGCTCACCCCGGCCGGGGCCACGACGGTCAGTATGCGGTCGTCCACCACGGTGATGTCCGTCGACGTGATTCCGCCGGGGAACACCACTTCCGTCACGCGGCTCAGGGCCGTTCCGTTCACCTCGACTTCCGTGCCCTCCATGACGATGGTGGGATAGAAGGACGCCACCGACAGGTTTTGTGCGCCGCCCGTCTCCAGGTCGTCCGAGCACGAGGTGAAATACAGGCAGCCGCCCAATGCCAGCAGGCTGCATATACTTGTCTTGATCTTCATAACTCAGTCTTTTTTATTGGTTGTTGCTTGTCGTCGCCCAGCCGGGGTTCTGGCCCAGGTTGGGGTTCATGTTAATCTCGGCAAAGGGTATGGGGAAGAAGTAGTAGCGGTCCTGCCACGTCCTCGACTCGGTGGCGCGCGTCAGGATGACGTCGCCGTTGGCAGACTCCTGCAAGGTGGCCGTCGTGACGGAACCGATTTCTTCTCCGCACTTCCAGCGGCGCACGTCCCAGAAGCGTTGGTCCTCGAAGGCCAGTTCGACGAGGCGTTCCCGTTGGTAACGCTCCCACCAGTCCGTGGGCGTCCCGCTCCAGTGGGGCATCTGCACGTCCGCGCGGTCGCGCAGGGTGTTGATGGCGCCGTTGGCCGTCAGGGCGAAGTCGCCCGGTGTCTCGGCGTTACCGTAGTACTGGTACATGGCTTCTGCGAAGTTCAGGTAGAACTCGCCCAGGCGCATGATAATCCAGGCGTGCGGGGTGGTCGTGGCGTTGTTGGTCGAGATGTTCACGTCGCCGTCGCAATACTTGCGCAGGTAGTAGCCCGTCTGCGTGGCGTTGAGCAGCGGCGAGCCGTTGCGCCCGCCTTCGAAGGTCTCTATCGGCGTCGTGTTGTAGTTGGGCCACATGTCGCCGTTCTTCACCACGGTCAGGGCGAAGCGCGGGTCCAGCCCGGCGTAGGCGTTCTCGGCGGTGAGGTTCACCGTCGTGCCTGCGTGGCGTTGGCCGAAGGTCTCGCCCGTGCCGTCGGCATATTCATAGGCGTCGACCAGCGTCTGCGTGGGACACACGCCACCTTGGCCGTTCTCCACGCCGATGGGGTAGTTGTACGTCTCCCACGAACTGATGGAACCCTGCTTCGAGGCCATGATGACTTCCGAGCCGTCGCCGTTGTTGGCGCCCCAGATGCTGGCATAGTTGCCCAGCGTGATGCCCCACTCGGCGGCGTGGCTGATGACGTCGTAGTTGGCGCGCGCGGCGTCCAGCCACCATTCCTTGTCGTTGCCCGTGTTGAACAGCGGCGAAGCTTTATATAATAAGGTGCGCGCTTTCAAGGCCAGGCACATGGGGCGCGTGGCGCGGCCGATGTCCTGGTTCAGTTCCGTCGAGTAGGTGATGGGCAGGTATTCGGCAATCTGGTCCAGTTCTTCCACAATCCAGTCCATGACTTCCAGGGCCGGACGGCGGGTCATGGTGTTGGCCTCGCCCGGCGTCAGGGTCTTCAGGGTGAAGGGCACCGCGCCGTAGGCGCGCACCAGTTCGAAGTAGAAGTAGGCGCGCAGGTAGCGCACTTCGTATTCGAACAGTTCGAACTGGGCCTTCATGGCCGCATAGTCCGTGTTGCTCTCGTAGTCGCTCAGGTCAATCTTGTCCAGCTTCTCCAGGAAGTTGTTGGCTTCGGCGATGGCGCTGTACGAGTTCTCCCACGTGAAGGGGAAGGCGTTCTGCGGGCTCCAGCCTCCGTTGTAGAAGCGGTGTACCGACGAGCTTGAGATGGCGCAGTCGGCCTCGTCCGTGGCGGCTGCCAGCGTGGAGCCGCTGCCGCCTTCGTAGTTTTTGTCGAAGCCGTTGGGGATGCGGGCGTAGACGCTGGTCACCAAGCGTTGCACGCCGTACACCGGGCTTTGGTAAATCCATTCCTCGTCGTTCGTGGTCACTTCGGTGTAATCCAAGTCCACGCAGCCGGTCATGCCGGCGGACAGCAGGGCGATGGGTATGATGTATTTTGCAAGTTTCATATCTATTCTTTATTTAAGCAGTTAGAACTTTAAGGAGAAACCGATGTTCACGCCCATCAGCGTCGGATAGTTGGTGCCGATGTTCTCGGGGTCCATCACCGACAGGTTGGTCAGCGTCATCAGGTTCTCGCCTTTGATGAATACGCGGCACTGCGTGGCTTTGATTTTCTCCATCCATGCTTCGGGCAGGTAGTAGTAGACTTCGCAGTTCCTCAGCTTCAGGAAATTCACGTCCTTGTACCACGTGCTGTTGGCGCGGTAGTTGTTGTTGTTCGTCTCCGACGTCAGGCGCGGGTATATCGGGTTGGCGCTGTAATCCCAGCAGTTCTCGATGTATTCCTGCGACAGGTTGGCGCCGTCCACCATCGGCACCCATACGCCGGTCGTTCCCAGGTAGGCCGTGTAGTGGGCGGCTCCCTGGAACAGGGCGTTGAATCCGAAGTTCTTGTAGCGGAAGCCCAAGTTCAGCGAGTAGTTGATTTCGGGGATGGTGGTGTCGTAGCCCATCTTCACGACGTCGTCCTCGTTGATGACGCCGTCGTTGTTCTGGTCCTTGTACTTGAAGTCGCCGGGACGTACCACGTCGAAGTTCTGGGCGGGCGAGTTGGCAATGTCCGCCTCGTCCTTGAAGAAACCGACGACTTCCAGCCCCCAGGCCTGGTTGACGCGGCCGCCCACGGCCGACAGGTAGTCGTAGGCCACGTTCTCAATGGTGCGGAGTTGTTTATTGCGTCCCCAGGTGAAGTCTGCGCCGATGTTGAAGCTCAGGTCTTTGTTGACTTGCTTCACCCAGTTGGCGCCCACTTCCACGCCGTAGCTGGCCACGCGGCCCCAGTTGACGTAGGCGGCCGGGATGCCCATCACGGACGAGTAGAGGTTGTCGCCGGACAGCAGGATGTTGTCGCGGTAGTTGTAGTAAGCGTCCACCGTCAGGTCTACCTGCTTGAACAGGCGGAAGTCGCCGCCGACGTTGAAGCGGTAGGCCGTCTCCAGCTTGAAGTCCTTGGTCGGCTGGTAGCCGATGAAGGTGCCCCAGTCTTGCGAGCCGGTGCCCGAACCGAAGTAGTAGTCGCCGCCGCCACCGCTGTAATTCTCCAGCCAGATGCCTTGGATGGGCACGTAGTCGATGTGCTGGATGCCGGCCGAGAGGCGTATCTTGGCCAGGTTCAGGACGGGGCCTTCGGCGTCATTCTTTGCGATGTAGCCCAATGACAGCACTGGCGAGAAGGCCCACTTCTGCGGGTACGAGCGGTTGGAGCCGTTCACGGCCAGTACCAAGTCGGCCATGTACTTCTGTTGCAAGTCGTAGTGCAGGCTGGCCATCACGTTCATGCGGTTGTACGTCAGGTAACGGTCGGTTTCCCCTACGGGTTTCGTGGTCGAATGCTTCTGGTGCCAGATGAGCGAGGCGGCAAAGTTGTCGTCGTCGCGGAAAGACGTGGCGTAGTCGGCCGAGACGGACAGGTAGGACGAACTGTTGTGTTGGTTGATGTAGTAGTTGTACTTCATGTTGCTGGTCAGGTCGCCTGCCGAGTAGTTGGTCAGTCCCGTGGGGATGCCGTTCGCGTCGAAGGTGTAACGCTGGTTGCCGTACATGAAGCCCAGGGCGTTTGCCTCGTAGATTTCGGAGAAGTTGTTGTAACCCACCTTGCCCGATACGCTCAGGCCTTCCACCCAGAAACTCAGGTCCTGCTTCAGGCTGACGTCGCCCTGGAAGGAGCGCGAGTGGCTCTTCAGGAAGCCGGAGACGCGCACCTGGGCGGCCGGGTTGTTCATGCCGTAGGTCGTGTTGCCGCCCCAGATGCCGGCCAGTTCGCCGTTCGGGTCGTTCATGACCGGGAAGGCGGACGCCGGGGTCTGGTAGAGCATCCACGTCAGTCCTGCCGGGTCAGCCCCGTTCGGGCGATTGGTCTCGATGAACGAAGCTACGGCGTTGACCTGCATCTTCGTGGTGGAAGTCAGCTGCGCGTCCATGTTGGCGCGGATGTTGGCCTTCGAGAACTTCAGTTGCGAGGAATATTCTCCCCGGTCTGTGTCGTTCAGCAATCCCCGTCCGTCCGTGTAGTCCAGCATGGCGAAGTATTGCAGTTTCTCGTTGCCGCCCGTCATCGACACGTTCACCTGGTCTTCCGAGCCCATGTTCTTGAAAAGCTCGTCTTTCCAGTTCACGTTCGGATAGTAATACGGGTCCAGCCCCGTGGCAAAGGCGTTCAGTTCGTAGGCGTTGTACATGGGCGACAGCCCGTCGTTGGCGCGTGCCTTGTTCAGGGCGTTGGCGTAGGTGTAGGCGTCTACGAAGTCGGCCACGCTGGGGTTGAAGGTGAACTTGTGGTCGTAGGACACCGACACGTGGTGTTTGCCGTCGCTCGTGCCGCGCTTGGTCTTCACCAGGATGGCGCCGTTGGCTCCCTGGTAGCCGTACAAGGCCGTGGCCGCCGCGTCGCGCAGGATGGTGACAGACTCCACTTCGTCCAGCGTCATGTAGTCGATGGAGCGTTCGATGCCGTCCACCAGAATCAGCAGGTTGTTCTCGGTCGTGGTCTGCACGCCGCGCACGCTCATGTTGGCGCCATAGCCTGATTCACCTACGAAGCCGCCGTCTTTCAGGGCGGTCAGGCCCAGCAGGCGTCCGTAGAGGGCATCTTTCAGCGAGACGGCTGCCGTCTTCTGCAACTCTTCTCCGCTGATGGTCTCGGTAGCGGCGGTGGACATCAGGAGGCTTCGCTCCACGCCCATGCCCAGGTCGACCTTGCCGTTCTCATAGTCGGTCAAGGTGCTCTGCGCGCTGACGCCGCAAGCTGCTGCCGCAAGCAGGGCAGCCATACTTATTTTTGTTGTTAATCGTTTCATTAGCTACAGATTTTAAAGGTAAGAGATTAATACCAACCGGGGTTCTGCGTCAAACCGTAGTTCTTGTTGATTTCGTCGGGCGGCAGGGGAGCCAGAATCCACTTGTTGGACCAGCGGCCCGGGTCGTTCCAGACGAAGCGCGGGTTGCCGCCTTGTATTTCGTATTCCTCATACTCGAACTTGGTGGGGAAAGGTTCGCCCGATGCGGCGTCCCAAGGTGCCAGCACGCGCTCGTTGTTGTCGTCCAGGCGGTAGATGTGCATGCCGCGCAGGTGTTTCTTGAAGTCGTCAATGAGCAGGCGGCGGTTCATGTCGTGGAAGCGGGTCTCGCACTCCAAGCCCAGTTCGCAGGCGCGTTCGCGCAGGATTTCCTTAATCAGGTTGTCTTTGTTCGAAATCAGGTTTAATCCCGGGTTGCGCACTTCGATGTCGCCCAAGCCTACGCGGCGGCGGACGATGTTCACCTGTTCGATGGCTTCCCGGTTGCGTCCCATTTCAGCCAAGGCTTCGGCGTAGATGAGGTACATCTCGGCCAGGCGCAAGTAAGAAATCTGCATCGGCTCGTTGTCGATGATGCCCTGTCCGCCTTGGTCGTCGGAACCGTAGTCCAATACATATTTAAATACGGGGAATCCCCAGGGGCGGCAAGTGGTGCTCCAGCTTGTGCTGCCGCAAATCAGGAACTGGGCGCCTTCCCACATCTGCACGGGGTTGTCCGAGCCGTAGTATTGCCATTGGAGGTCGCGCTTCTGCACCACCATGTTCTCGTACAGGCGCGGGTCGCGGTCGGCGAAGATGTCCACTTCTGCCGGGCGTTGCCCGTAGTATTTCTGTCCGTCAAAGTTTTGCCCGTTAGCCCAAGGGAACATCTCCATCCAGTCCAGCGTGGGCGAGATGGCGCCGTTGTGGGCCACGTTGCTGGGGCATTGGTCCCAGTCGGTCAGATACACGCGGTCGTGCACTTCGATGATGGTTTCCTTGTTGCCACGGGCGCGGTAGGCGCGGCGGTAGGCCATGCGGTAACCGTTTTCCGTGGGTTCCGAAGCCTGTACCAGTTGGTAGTAGTTGCCGTTGGCGGCGTTCATGTCGAAGAAGGCTTCGCAGGCGTCCACTACGGCTTGCCAGCGTTGCTGGTCGTAGTTGCCGTACCACACCTCCAGGTTGCGCACAGCGTCCTGCGGTTCTTCCGTGCAGTAGGGCGTGTCGTTGTTGAAGATGGGGCTGGCGGCATAGTGCAGTATCTTGGCCTTCAGCGCATAGGCGGCGCCTTTGGTCATGCGGCCTGCCCACGTGTTCAGGTCGGCGTCGGGGAGCGCCCACGGCAAGTTGGGTTCGGCAATGGCCTGGTCCAGCAGGCCGACGGCGTAGTTCACCGTCGCTTCGATGGTAGAGCGGCCTTCGCTCAGTTGCTCTTCGCCGGAGAAGGCATGGTCTACGATGGGCAGTCCTCCGAAGTGGCGGATGCCGTCGAAGTATTTGCTTGCTAAGATAATCTTCGCCTCGGCCGTGTAGCGGGCTTTCTCGGCGTCGGTCATGTCCGGCACGCGGTGGATGTTGTCAATCAGCAGTTCGCAGTCGCGCACGCAGTTCCAGATGGAGCGTTTCTGTTGGTTGCTCATGTTCTGGATGCCGCCCTGAGAGATGAAGGCGAAGCGGCTCTGCACCCAGCCCGAGTTGGCGTTGGCGGCGGTCAGGTTGCCGGTGTAGAACATGCGCCCGTTTTCGTCCCAACCCAGTTCCGAGTGCAGGATGTCCGACAGGGCTTCCATGACGCCCGAGTTCAGCGTGTAGCAGCTCTTGAAGGGCGAATACAGTCCTTCGTAGCACTGCCAAAGCAGGTATTCCGTGTAGACTTTGCTGGAGAATATCAAGTCTTCGTTGACGTCCTCGCCCTCCGCTTTCTCCAGGAAGCCGTCGCCCACGCGAATCTGGTCAACGCAGGAAGTGGTGGTCAACAGGCCGCCTGCCAGCAACAGGGCGGCTGCGTAGTATGTAAGTTTTTTCATCCGTGTACAGTTTTAGAAGTTAATTTTCAGGCCTAAGTTGAAGACGCGCATCAGCGGGTACTTGATGAAGCTGCCGTAGCCGCCGCCCGTGTTTTCCGGGTCGTTGGCGTCCAGCGGCGTGAACACCAGCAGGTTGGTGCCGTTGGCGTAGAGGCGCAGGTTGCAGTCCTTGGGCAGCCAGGAAACCTTGTTGAAGTTGTAACCGATTTCCACGTTCTTCAGGCGGATATAATTGGAGTCGTAGTACCACACGTTGGAGTTCGCCTGGTTCTGTTTCTGGTTGGCGAAGGTGATGCGGGGTATCTTGGCCGAACCGGCATTTTCCGGTGTCCAGGCGTTGTCTGCCACCCATTGCAATAAAGCGGAGTTGTATTGCTCGCCGAAGGGTTGGCGGTACACGCCGTCCAGGTTGCGGGACACGTGCCCGGCTCCCGACCACAGCATGGAGAAGTCGAAGTTCTTGTACTGCATGCTGAAGTTCAGCGAGAAGGTGTACTCCGGATTGTCCGTATAGCCCATGTACATCTGGTCGTATTCCTCGGTGATGACCCCGTCGCCGTCCAGGTCCACATACACGGCGTCGCCGTTCATCAGGTTGGTCACCAGTTGCGTCGGGATGTCCTGGCCGAAGGCTTCGCGGTATTTCTGTTCCGTGACGCCCTCTTGGTAGAAGTCGAAGAACAGGTATCCCTTGCGGGCGCCGATGGAATGGCCGGTGGCGTAAGTCCAAGTGGGCTGTACTTCCGTGTCTTCCGTCAGTCCCAGTTGCTTGCCCATGTAGCTGTCCGCTTTCACCAGCTTGTCCGGCTTCGTGATTTCGGCCTGCTCTATGATTTTGTTCTTCGCATAAGCCATGGACGGGGTGATGGTGAACGAGAAGTCGTCGCCAATCTTGTCCGAATAGCTCAGCGTGATTTCATAACCATGGTTCTTCACGCGGCCGTAGTTGATGTACGACGGGCGCAGGGCGGTGGGCGCCTGAATCATGTTTTCATTGTTGATAAGGATGTTCTTGCGGTCTTCCTTGAAGTAGTCGAACGTCAGGCTGATTTTGTCGTTCCAGAACTTGGCGTCGATACCGTAGTTGAACTTCACGGCCGTCTCCCACGTTACGTCCGGCGAGGCAGAGGAGTATTCGCGGGCCACGTTGAGGAACGTCGTGTTGTTCGTGCCGAAGTTGTAGCCGGCGTAGTCGCCCACGTGGTTCCAATATCCGTTGGTGATGGTCCAGGCTGCCGGCAGGTAGAGGAAGCGGTAGCCCTGGCAGTTGTCGTTACCCACCGTGCCGATGGAGGCGCGGAGCTTCAGGAATGAGATGTAGGGTTTGATGGGTTTCCAGAAAGGTTCTTCGGAGGCTGCCCAACCGATGGAGGCGGAGGGGAAGAAGCCGTAACGCTTGCCCTTGGCAAAGTTCTCGGAGCCGTTGTAACCCATGTTCACGTCCACCATGTAGCGGTGCTTCCAGTCATACGTGGCGCGTGCCACCAGGCCGACGTAGCCCTTCGGGATGGAGATGTACTGGCTGTCCTGCGCGTCCCACTGGTAGTAGCTCTTCGACTGGTTGTACAGCAGCAGGGCCGACACGTTGTGGTCGCCGAAGCTGTTGGCGTAGTTGAAGCTGGCCTCTGCATACCAGTTGCGTTCCGGCCATGAACTGTCTGTGTAGCCCAGGTTCCAATAGTCGCCCGTGCGCTGGAACTTGATTTCGCCATCGCTTCCGACGTAAGGCATATACTTGGCCGGCGCGCCGCACGTGCGGTCTTTCCTTGAATAATACGTAGAGTTATACGAACCTTTCACGCGGAAGTCCAGGCCCTTGGTGATGAAGTCCAGCTTGAGCTTGTAAATCAAGTCCAGGTTCAGGACGTTGGCCGTCGTTGTCCGGTAGCCTTGCCCGTAGAAGGTATCCAGGCCGTCGCGGGTGCTGACGGCAGATTCGCTGCTGATGAGGGACGGGTTGGTCACAATCCACTTGCCGTCCACGATGCCGGCGCCCGAGAAGGGCTGCGCGTCCATCAGGTAGCGGAAGATGTATTCCTCGCCGTTGTCGCCACCGTTGTTACCGATGGAGCGGCGGTTCTCGACTCTGCCTCCTAAGTTGATGGATAACTCATGCCATTTGCCAAGATTCAAGTCCAGGTTGGCGCGGTAGTTGTAGCGGCGGTAGTTGAAGTTGGACTTCGGGTCTTCGCCGAAGGTCTTGAACATGCCGTCCTGGTCCAACATGCCCAGCGACACGAAGTAGCGTGCCACGTCGTTGCCGCCGCTCACCGAGATGTTGTGCTGGCTTTGCAGGGCGGCGTCCTTCATGATGTAGTCAATCCAGTCGATGTCCGGATAGAGCAGCGGCTGGTCGTGCGTGCGGAAGTGTTCGACGACTTCGTCCGAGAAGCGCGGCTCGTTGCCGTCCGACAGGCGCGCCTTGTTGAACGTCGTCGCGTAGGTGTACGAGTCGGCCATGTCCAGGAAGTTGGTCACCGTCTGTATGCCCCATGAGGTGGATACGGACACGTGTGTCTTGCCCGCTTCGCCGCGTTTGGTCGTCACCAGGATGACGCCGTTGGCGCCGCGCACACCGTAGACGGCCGTGGCCGAAGCGTCCTTCAGCACGGTGATGTCTGCCACTTCATTCGGGTCGATTTGGGTGAACGAACGCTCCACGCCGTCCACCAGCACCAAGGGGTTCGAACCGTTCAGCGACGCCTGGCCACGGATAAAGATGGTCGGGTCGTCCTCGCCCGGCAGGCCGGAGTATTGCACCGTCGACAAGCCCGGCAGTTTGCCGGAGATGGCGTTGCCCAACGAAGCGGCGGGGGATTTCAGCAGTTCCTTGCTGTTTACGTTAGAGATAGAACCAGTGACTGTCACCTTCTTCTGCTGGCCGTAGGCGATCACCACCACCTCGTCCAGCACTTCCGTGTCGGGCGCCATCGTCACCTTCATTGTGCTCCCGGTCACTTCCTTTTCCTGGGTCTGGTACCCAATGTAAGAAAAGACCAGTGTGCTTCCACTTGGGACTGACAGGGCGAAGTTACCGTCCAAGTCGGTAATCACGCCAGTGTTCGTCCCCTTCACCAATACGGATACGCCGATCATGCTTTCGCCATTCTCGTCGGTAACCGTACCTTGCACCGATATGTCCTGTGCAAGGATTGTTTGTGGTATCAAGCAAAATATTGCTATCAACCAGCTCAAAACTTTTTTGTTCCTCATTGGCAATTTTAATGTTAATACAATGTTTCACTATTGATGTTTCTCACGCTCATAAATATATATAATTTAGTTCCCGAAGCCGGAAGAGCAAAGAGGTCAGGGGGATAAAAATCCCCTCCGGCCTTTTTTCTCAATCTAAGAAAAAACTAATATGTAGTCTTTCTTGGACGCAAATGTAGATTATCGTTAGAAGAAAGGCATTCCCAAATGGTTTTGAATAAGGATTATTAGGGAATATACCCAAAAGGGAAGCCTTTTTACCCAAATGAACATATCCCGGATAGCAACAAGAAAGGTGAGTTTGTGTATTTTTGCGGATGAATAATATCTTTTAGATACCATTATGAGACAATTCTTGTTCTTATCCCTGTTTTTGCTGGCCGCAATGACCGGACAGGCCCAGTATACGTTCCACACGCTCGACATCAAATCGGGAATATCCGACAATGACGTGCGGGCTATCCTGCGCGACCAGTATGGGTTCATGTGGTTCGGAACTGCAAACGGATTGGATCGCTATGACGGCTATCACAGCAAGACTTACTTGACCTCCTCGTTTGGCAATTATGGGAACACCATTGCGGATATTCATGAAGATGCAACCGGAAGATTATGGGTTCAAATCCGGGAACGGTTTTTTATTTATGACCGTGAAACCGACCAACTTAGTACCGACATAGCCACTCCACTGGCCTCCATGGGCATTCATGAAGACATCAGAAAACTGTATGCCGACAATGAGAAAAACCTGTGGTGCATCGGCGAACACACCTTATATAAATATGTGTTTACGGAAAATACGCTCTACCATCTGGAATTACCTTGGAAAGAAGTGACCACTTTTACTTGCCGTGACACGCTGGCCTACCTTGTCTTCGAAGACGGGGAAATGATACAGGCAGACTTGCACCGAGAACATATTCAGAAGACATCACACACGATCCATGCCAGGGATACTCAAATTTACTTGGACACCCAAGGCCGATTATGGTGCTATAGCCAGAGAAGGCCAGGCCTCACTTGCCATGACATCCGCACTAACCGGCCTCTACGCTTTTCCAGCCGAGGCATCTTGCGTTCGGAGCTGATCAATGCCATCATTGATGACGGGAAAGGCAACATCTGGATAGGCACCAACAGCGAAGGCATCGTGATAGAAGACAAAGGGTTGCACACTTTCAGCCAACTGCACAGTGTCGCAAACCAACCGTTTGAACTGCCCAGCAACCATATCAGTTGTTTCTACAAAGATAACCGGAATACGATGTGGGTAGGTTCCAGCAAGCAGGGGATTGCTTTCACCAACTTGCAAGGCAGTTTGTTTGAAATCTGCCACACTCCGGTACACGAAGACCTCTGTTGTTTCCAAGAAGACCAGCAAGGCAACTTATGGATAGGTTTCGACGGGAAAGGCTTGTTGTGTCATACCCCGGATGGGAGACAAGACATCCTGTTCAGTGCCGCCCAAGGCAACCTGCCTTCCAACCTCGTCATCGGAATGGATGCCGGCAAAGATGGCAAAATCTGGTTCAGCAGTTATGGCGACGGGATATTTTACCGGCAGGAAGGCCGTTTCGTCCGGATACACTATCCGACGGGGGATGAAGACGAAAGTCCGATAAAGTTTGCTCACCATGTATTGGAGGACGACCACGGAAACCTGTGGATAGGCACTTGCTGGAACGGGCTGTATTGCAGAGACAAAAAGGGCGTTTTCACCTCCTTTACCCGAGAAAACTCCTGCTTGGACGCGTCCACCATCACCGCCTTGTCATACACGCCTGGAAGCGACACCCTCTATGTGGGCACGGACAAAGGGCTTTACAAGATGGACCTGCTCCATAAGTCGCTGGCACCTATTTCCATCAAGGCAAAGGATGGACAACTCTTGGACGAAAGCTATGTCCATTGTCTGCACCAAGACAAGCGGGGCTTGCTGTGGATAGGCACTTTCAACGGCGTGTTGATTTATGACGGGAAAGCAACGGAATTGCCCCGCCTGACGCACGAGTTCTCACAACCGCGCATCCGGGGCATTGCCGAAGACAATGATGGCAATTTATGGGTAACGACCGACAAAGGCATTGTTCACATCGTCGTGGTGGACGACCCGGCACGCCAAAATTACCTGTTCAGGTGTTACCCTTATTTCGCAGAAGACGGACTGGGGGACATTGCCTTCAATCAATACTCCATCTACCGCACGCGCCAAGGGGAAATATTGGCAGGCGGCAATGGAAAATACATCAAAATATATCCGGATGCCTGTCAATACCAGCCGGTCAGCCACCACGTGACCTTCACGAACTTGTACGTGGCCAACCGACCTGTCAACGTGAGAGAGACCGACCCCAGCAGACGCATCATCTTGCCCAAGAACATTCAACTATTGGACAAAATCACCTTAGACCATTCTGATGTCAACTTTGCCATCGAAGTATCGGCCATGGATTACCTGTCACGACACAAACTCCACTTTGCCTACCGGACAAGCCAAGACGAAAAGTGGATTCGCCTGGAGGGTAACAAGATTTACTTCAACCAATTGGCGCCGGGCGCCTACCGCCTGCAAGTGAAAGTGGACGAGCCGTATGGCGAAGCCAATCCCGTGTCCGAGCTGCTCATCCGCATCCGACCGCCATTCTGGTTCTCCGGCCCGGCCTATTTCCTGTATGCCTTTGTCGGCCTGATGCTACTGGCTCTGCTGGCCCGATGGGGCTACTTGAGGCATTGCCATACCTTGCAGCGGCAGAAGAAAGAATTGGAAACCTCGCAGCAACACGAGATGGATGAAGCCAAGCTGCGTTTCTTCACCAACATCAGCCATGACCTGCGCACGCCCTTGTCGCTGATTATCACCCCGCTGGAGCAACTCATCAAATCCGGGAAGGCGCCCGGTGCAAAGAATGAACTGGAAATGATGCAGCGCAACGCCTTCATCCTGATGAACGAGGTGAACCAGCTGCTGGACTTCCGCAAGCTGGATCAGCAGAAGGTGCAATACGCCCCGTCCTACGGTAATCTGTCTGCTTTTGTAGCCAACATCTGCGAGACCTTCAAGTCCATGGCCGGCAAAAGGGAGATAACCCTGCAAGTCACCACCGTAAACCCGCTCCTGGAAATGAACTTCGACAGAAGCAAAATGCAACGTATCCTGTTCAACCTGCTGACCAACGCCATCAAATTCACCCCGACGGGCGGAAGCATCACCGTGACCGTAGACGAAGTACAGGCTGATGGCAGTGAAACAGCCCGAATCCAAGTGGCCGACACCGGCGTTGGCATCAAGGACGAGAACAAAGAGCGTGTCTTCGAACGTTTCTTCCAAGAGCCTCACAGCAACACGTCCTATATGGGCAGTGGCATCGGCCTGCATATTGTCAAAGAATACGTAGCCTTGCATCAAGGCACCATCACCGTGACGGACAACCAACCCACAGGCAGCATCTTCTGCATCCTGTTGCCCATAGACAAGAGACAACCCACCCGACAACCGGAGGAAACCTCCATGACGGATAACGGCATTCAGCAAGAGAATCTCCCGACAGCAACAGACAAGGACTATCAACTTCTCATCGTTGAAGACAACGACGATTTCCGAAAGTTCCTGGCTAGCTGCCTGAAGGACAAATATCATGTGCAGGAGGCCGCCAACGGCCAACAAGCCTTGGAGGTGCTGGAACAACAGACGGTGAACCTGATAATCAGCGATGTTATGATGCCGGTAATGGACGGCATGGAGCTTTGCCGCCGCATCAAGCATGACATCCGCTACTCCCACATCCCCATCATCCTGCTGACGGCCCGCACTGCCGAAGAGCACGTGTTGAGCGGACTGAAAGAAGGAGCAGACGACTACATCACCAAACCATTCAACCTGGACATCCTGTTATTGCGCATCCAACGGCTGCTGGCCTGGACGCAGGAGAACCACCGCAAATTCCAGACGATGAACGTCTCGCCCGCCGAAATCACCGTCAGCACCATTGACGAGGAACTCATCGGGCGGGCCGTGCAAATCATGGAAGAAGAGATGGACAACGCGGACTTCTCCGTGGAAGACTTTAGCAACCGCCTGGGTCTCAGCCGCAGTGGCTTGTACAAGAAACTGATGCAAATCACCGGCAAAAGCCCTTTGGAATTTATGCGCATCTTGCGATTGAAACGCGGGAAAACCCTGTTGGAACAAAGCGGGGACAGCGTCTCGCAAATTGCCTATCAAGTGGGGATGTCGCCCAAGCAGTTCTCCAAGTTCTTCAAGGAAGAGTTCGGGCATCTGCCTTCGGAACATAAGAAGCACAGCAACGGAAACTTCGCCCTGACGTAGCCTGGAATCTTCCGCCATCCATGCACAAAAAGTCTTCGAAGCCTGATGAAAGCTATAACTTCATCATCAGGGCTGACGCATTACTTAATAATCTGAAAATCAAATCATGTTTAATAAAGTCAGTAATAGGTTCTATTTATAAGTAAGTCATTAGAATTAATTTATACTAAGCCACATGAGCAAAGTTGATACAAAGTTCATCCCCAATGGTTGCCAACGCCCTGTTTGTAGCGTACATCAATGTATCATCGGATATGTAATCCGCTGGTCCGAGCCA